>JAZLJU010000042.1:0-17299 GCA_045618065.1 Candidatus Nanosyncoccus sp. | reverse complement strand
GGCTCTTTGCCGCGAGCGTCATTATCTACCTCTGAAAAAAGCTTAGTTTTTGTAGCCAATTGTACATGACATTCGATGCCAATTGTCGGTACATATTGACTTTTTTTATCTTTTGTGGTATAATTAGAAGATAAGGCAGTTTCCATTAAATTGCTCCTAAATCTTTTAAGGCTTGTTTGTAAATTGCAAGCGCATTAAATGCTTGTTTATGACTAATTTCTAAATCACTTTCGTGTGCTAAAGCGTTGCGTAATTTGTGTGCGCGCCAAACACTATTTAAATTCGTGAATTTATCGCCAGATTTTTTCAATCTGTCGCCCATAGTTTTGCCTGGTATGCCCATTTCGATCATCGCCTTGTCGAGTAGTTTATCGGCTTCTATTACGGTATTCATAAAAGTGGCTGGATTTTTAGGGTTTAATTTATTTTCGATTGTCAGGAACCTAGTTTGATATTCATTTTTATCAAAGGTATATTTGCGCTTACCAGTTAAAAGTATCGCTACAAAAATTAAAATACCTACAATTAAAATCGCCAAAATAAAAGTTACTACGCCGCCATCCATTATACAAACTCCTTTGCGAATTCGATTAAATTCTTATCGCTGCGACGTGGTCCAACCAATTGTAACCCTAGCGGCAGTCCCTCTTTAGTTTCCCCTGCCGGAATTGCCAAACCTGGTACACCAGCCAAGTTCAAGGAAACACTCATGACGTCTTCTAAATACATCGCCACTGGGTCATTCACTTTTTCACCGAGCAGAAATGCTGGATTTGGTGAAACTGGCGTTAAAATGAAATCACATTTAGAAAAAGCCTTGGCATATTCTTCTACGATTAAGGTGCGTGCTTTAGCGGCTTTTAAGAAATATGCATCATAGAAACCACTAGATAATACAAAGTTCCCGATCATAATGCGGCGTTTATTTTCTGGCATAAATCCTTCATCGCGCGTATTATTGTATAAATCGTCTAGGACTTGTGAATTTTCCGAGCGAAAACCATAACGTACGCCATCATAACGTGACAAATTCGATGCAACTTCCGCCGGTACCAAAATATAATATGCTGCTAAACCGTATTTCAAACTTGGCATTTCTAATTCGACGATTTCATGACCTTTGGATTTTAGGGACTCTACTTTTTTCTTAAGCGCTTCACGAATTTCTGGATGGACGAAGTCATTGTCGAAATCTTTGATTATGCCGATACGGCGAGTTGATGACGTAGAGGCTGACGATTCAAGAGTGTTTGCAATATTATAATAATCCGGCAAAGTTGTCATATCCTTCGAATCTTGGCCGCTAGCGATAGACATCAGCAAATCCATATCTTCTGGCGTTTTGGTGAAAAAGCCAACACAATCGGTCGAAGACGCCATTGCCACTACTCCATATCTAGAGACTGTGCCATAAGTTGGTTTTAAGCCATATACACCGTTAAATGATGCTGGCTGACGAATTGAGCCACCAGTATCTGAACCGGTCGCAAATTCTACAATATCTAGCGCTACTGCTACCGCTGAACCACCAGACGATCCGCCCGCCACGCGTTTTTTATCGTGCGAGTTTAAGGTTGGACCAAAATAAGAATTTTCAGTAGAAGAACCATGTGCAAAAGCATCCAAATTAGTGCGACCAATTAAAATTGCGCCTTCGTCCTCTATTTTTTTTACAGAAGTAGCCGTAATTGGTGATTTAAAACCTTGCAAAAGATGTGCTCCTGCCGTAGTTTCACCTGCTGGATGCAAAAAATTATCTTTAATAGCGAATGGCACGCCAGCCAATCTACCTACCGGTTCGCCTTTTTGGATTTTTTCATCAATTTCGCGAGCTTTTTTTAGTGCGCCTTTCTCATCTAGAAATGTGAAAATATTATAATCATGAAAAAACTTTGCTTTTTCTAAAGCGTCACTTACTAATCTTTCAGCAGTTACTTTTTTATTAGCAATTTTCATTACAATACCTTCGGGACTTTAATTTGATAATCTTTTTCTTCTTTCGCCAACCTTAGCAAATCTTCTCGCGTAGCTTCTTGTTCTAATACTTCATCTGCCCGCCAAATATTTTCCATTTCAAAAACTTGATAAGTCGGTTCAATATTGTCTGTGTCAAGTTCGTCTAGCTGTGAAATATATTTTATAATCCCCTGTAAGTCTTTACCTAATTTTTCGCTTTCTGATTCGGACAACGAAAAACTCGACAAATCAGCCAGATGCAAAATATCCTCGCGTTTTATATCCATACTTAAATTATACCACTATTTTGCGTTTCTAAAGAGAATTTTTTTGATATATTGAAAAATAGGTTTGGCTTCTTTGATATTTAAGAAATAACTTGCTACCAAATAAGATAAAATTGAGACAGCGGTAATAAATAGAAACTTTGGAATAGTAATTACTAACGAGCTATCAGTAGCCATTAGAGGTACAAACTTCGTCATTGAAAATGCCACGCACCCAGCAACAGCCGAGGCAATTATCATTCTGAAAATTGCTCGCCAAAATGACTTGTTGAGTAGTTCTCGGCGCGAACGTATTTGTAATATATATAATAATATAATGATTTCTACTATTGCTCCGATAGATTGAGCTAAGCCTAATCCATCTACTCCCCAATCTATCATGTAAAACCAAATAGAAAGTAAAATTGTAAGTCCAATTGCTGCGATCGAAACTATAAAAGGAGTTTTAGTATCTTGATGCGCATAAAAACCACGCGATGCAATGTGAAAAACCGAACGTGCAAAAATCGCGACACACAAAGTTCCAAGTACCGAAGCGATGGTTCCGTTGCTGTCATTGTTACCGATATTTGAAATAAAACTCGTCACATAACCACGTGTGAAAAACGCAATTGCTGAAACTGGCAAAGCTATCCAAATAATCATACGTAAAGCCTGCCGGAAAGTATCGTTGAATTCCTTTTTGTTATCATTGCCGAGCTCTTCGGTTAGCTTAGGGAAAAATGCGGTTGAAATTGCCACACCAATCAAATTTACCGGCATTTGATGCAGCGTAGATGCTTGGTTGAAGGACCTTACTGCACCTACGCCCATTCTTGAAGATAAATTCGTGTTTACAATTCCATTTACGTAATCAATTCCCTGATCTAACGAACGTGCTGGTAAGAGTTTTAAAATTGAACGGAAACCTTGGTTACGCCAGTAGATTTTGAACTCATAATCCATACCCAAACCAAATAAACCAACAAGAGCCACAATTAATTGCATAATCGCTCCAAGTATCACACCGATTGCCACACCCATGATCCCGCCCTCAAAAAGTTGCACACCGAACAAATTTATTCCACCAGTAAAGCAAGTTATACCGATGATGATACCTACGTTATATATGGCAGGTGCAAAAGCATAGAAAACAAATCTACTTAGCGCTTGTTGGATAGAAGTCAAAACCGTAGCAATACTAAACAAAAATGGGTTAATTGCAATCACTCTAGTCATATTAACGGCTAAAATCATACCAGATTCATCTAGCCCAGGGCTAACAACATAGCGAATCAGCGGGTCAGCAAAAACCATAATTAATACACTTGCGATTAGCGTCAGAATTGCTAATAAATTAATGAGGCTAGAAGATAATTCCCAAGCTGATTTTTTATTACCAGTCGCCAAACGCTGATTAAAAACTGGAATAAAAGATACCGAAAGTGCGCCCGAAGTCAAAATAAAAAACATGAAATCTGGAATTGTGAATGCGGCTGTATATGCATCGATACCAGTAGGATATGTCCCAAGATAATAAGAATTAAGTAAACGATCCCTAAAGAGCCCTAAAAGTGCAGAAACCAATGTTGATGAAGCCAAGATAATCGCCGCACTTTTAATCGACAATTTAGTATTAGCTAACGCCACCACCGACTTGAAACGAAATTTCCGCATATATTTATATTGTACCACAAAAAACTATACAAAAAGTTAAAGTTTAGTGTATAATGTAGTTATGACAAAGAAAAAATCTGGAGCGATTTTGCCGTCTGGTCCTAGACGCAAAAAAACTTCAAAAAAAACTGCGAAGAATATGAATCTTTACTCTAGTCTTAGCTACAAACGCAAGGCTAAAAAGGAAGCTAACGCGCGTTTACGCGCCGAAGAGCTAGCCAAATTACCAAAAGAACCAATTAAAAGGTTTTTTGCTAGACTTCATCCTAAACGCGTTGCTAAATGGTGGTTCTCTAAGCGTGGTCAAAAAACCATTTGGAAAGCTATTGGGGCTTTTGCTTTAATTTGTGTGATTTTTATTGGCGGACTATTCTTATATTATAAGAAAGACTTAGACGAGATTCGCCTTGACGAAATGTCAATTTCAGAGACAGTTAATACTTATCTAGACCGTAATGGCGAATTATTATGGCAAGATACTGGTAATGAAGATTATCGATTAGTAGTTGACGCTGAAGATATCTCCGATTATATGTATAAGGCCACCATAGCGATTGAGGATAAGAATTTCTACAATCACGCTGGTGTTGATTTGAGTGCTTTAATGCGTGCGACGATTTCAACCCTTAGTGGACAAGGTGTCCAGGGTGGATCCACATTAACTCAACAATTAATTAAACAAGTATATTTTTCTGACGAGGCCGCTAGTGCTAACCGCGGCGGTTTAACTCGTAAAATTAAAGAGCTTATTTTGGCAATTGAGTTAGAAAAAATGTACAATAAAGATCAAATTATTACGATGTATCTAAACCAATCTCCTTACGGTGGTCGTCGTAATGGTGTAGAGTCGGCTGCACGTACTTATTTTAATAAATCCGCGAAAGAATTGACTTTAGCTGAATCTGCATTACTCGCTGCAATCCCAAATAACCCAGGTGTTTTAAATCCTTACAATATTTATGGCAACGAGATGCTTATTGAGCGCCAGCATAAAGTTTTAGACGATATGGTTTATATGGGTTATATTACTGAGCAAGAAGCTGATGAAGCCAAACAAGTTGCAGTTTTAGACACAATTCAGCCAGAATCTAACCAATATGCAGATATGTTGGCCCCACATTTTGTGCTTGAAGTTAGGAAGCAATTGGAAGATAAATACGGTGTTCAGACGATACGTGCTGGTGGCTGGACTATTAAAACCACACTCGATTTACGCGCACAAAGAATTGCCGAAGATGCCGCAAAAGTCGGCGTTAGCCATATGTATAAAAATCATAGCGATGACGTAGCCCTCGTATCGTTAGATGTAGAAACTTCTCAAGTTGTTGCTATGGTCGGTTCCTCGGACTTCTTCAATGGTTCATTTGGTGAGGTCAATGCTACTACTGATTCATTGGTCGAGCCGGGTTCTACTATTAAGCCAATTCTAGATTATGCGCCATTGTTTATGGAGCGTGATGGCGTTAATTATGGCCCAGGTTCAATCTTAAAAGACGAAAATATCGATAGTGTTTATTGTAAAGGTTATACTGCTGGCAAATGTTCTCTTACTAATGCCACTGGTAGCTTTTATGGTAATGTCACGATTAGATTCTCTTTAGGACACTCCTTAAACATTGCCGCGGTCAAGGCCCTAAATATCAATGGGATTGAGAAATCACTAGAAGTTGCACATGATTTAGGCGATAAGACTTATTGTGAAAATGTCGAGAGCCCAGGTCTTTCTATTGCTATTGGTTCCGGATGTGGTGTTCGTATGGTTGAACATGCCAATGCTTACGCTTCACTTGCTAGAGGCGGCACTTATAAAGATATTTCTTATGTATTAGAACTTACTAACTCTTCTGGTGAGACGGTAGAAAAATGGGAGGAGCCAGAAGAAAAAAGAGTTGTCGACGAACAAATCGCTTATATGTTATCTAACGTATTGGCTGATGGCAGCGCACGTTTTAATATCTATGCTAGAGGCGGCTCGCAGAGCGCGGGCTATGTAATCCCAGGAGTTTGGACAGCGACTAAAACCGGCACCACAACCACTGCAAATTCTGCCGTCACTAAAGATTCTCTAATGGAAAGCTACTCTACTGCAGTTTCTACTTTGGTTTGGAATGGTAACCACGATGGTAGTGGGCTTACTTCCAACACCCACGATATTGCACGTTTTACTATAGCTGAATATATGGAACGCGTCCATAAAGAAGTATATGAGCCAGATGGTCGCTGGAAGTCAGGTGACGAACCAGCTAAACCAAGCGGTATTCAAACTTTAAGCGTCAATGGTAAAACTGATATTTGGCCTAGTTGGTATAATGCTTCAAAGAATTCAGGCGTCAAAAAAGAAACCCTCACCTTCAATCGCTATAATCACTTACTAGCTTCGGCTTGTACCAAGGAAGAATACAAAATTGATATAGAAGTAACCAAAACGACTGACCCTATGACGGGCAATGCTGTTTATAATGTCCCGGAACCTTATAATCGTGATGTTAATGATCCTTGTGACTATGAACCTCCTCAGGTAGCCTTGTCTACTAGCGGTGACACCATTATTGTCAGTACACGTCGCGGTAGCAGTGATATAGCTGGGTATACGTTGTATGTTAACGGCGTAGAAATCGGCGGCGTATCACTTAGTGGCGATGGTAGCGTAACTAATTATAAGATTAAAGAAACTGACAAAACTATTAAAATAGTAGTTACAGATGCTGCTGGTTATTCGGCAACTAGTGAAATGAAATTGAATACAACTTCGGCAGGTGGAGACGATTAGCCTTAAATATTATTTAGGAATTATTATTTTCTAATAATTTTTGCGAATAACATTTTGCCAGAAGAAGTTTCGTGAAAACGCAATAATTCTACAGTTAATTCTTTTCCGATTTTATTAGCGGCTTTATCAACTACCACCATTGTTCCGTCTGGTAAATGCCCTACGCCCTGTCCAGGATTTGCTCCCTTTTCGGTAATTTTTACTTTAGCTTTTACGCCAGGCAAAAACTCTGTCCGCACTGCCAAAGCCAAATCATTCACGTTAAGCGTAGTGATTTTTTCTGCGTCAGCGACTTTAATTAAGTTATAATCAAGCGTTAAAACCACACCACGATATTCTCTGGCATATTTCAAAAGTTCTTCATCAACTTTTTTATATCCTTCACCATCGTCTAACACTTCGGTATTTACCTCTATTACTCTTTCTAATTCTGAAATATTTTTTAAACCAGTCCTAGCACGATTCCTTTTTTCATTGTCTTTGCCATCAGCCAAAAGCTGCAGTTCTCTTATGACACTTTTTAAGATTATTAAATCGCCGTCGATAAAACCAGTTTTTGCGATTTTAATAATTCTGCCATCAATTAATACAGATGTATCTACAAAAATTTTTCGCGTGCCACTACGGATAGTTTTACGTTTTTTAGTTACTAAAAAACTTGTTTCACCTAAAATAATTAAACTAATCAAAAATGTCAAAATTTCCATAAAGTTATTTTATCAAATCTTCGCCATTTTTTATAGGGTATACTATATATTTTCTTTGATTCGTGCAATCTCGTCGCGAAGTAGCGTGGCTTTTTCAAACTCCAAATTCGCCGCCGCAAGTTGCATCTGGCTTTGTAAATCTTTAATCAGTCCAGGTAATTCATCTTTTGGCACGCGTTTCAAATCTAATTTTGTCTCTTTCTCTTTTTCCGGAATAATTGCCCTCAAGCCCAGGCTCACTTCTTTCTTAATCGAATGCGGTGTAATATTGTTTTCTGTATTATATTGCTTTTGAATCTCGCGACGACGATTAGTCTCTGCTATTGCTTTTGCCATGCTATCCGTAATAAAATCGGCATACATTATTACTTTCCCCTCTTCATGGCGCGCCGCACGCCCAATGGTTTGAATTAGCGCCGACTCGCTTCTTAAAAAGCCTTCCTTATCTGCATCTAAAATCGCTACTAGCGAGACTTCCGGTAAATCCAAACCTTCTCGCAAAAGGTTGATCCCCACCAAGACATCATAGACGCCCTCTCGTAAATCTCGTAAAATATCGCCACGCTCCAAAGTGTCAACATCGGAATGTATGTAGGCGGTCTTTACGCCACGTTCTTTCAAATGGTCGGTTAAATCCTCCGCCATGCGTTTGGTCAAAGTTGTAATTAATGTGCGCTGACCCTTAGCAATACGCTGGTCGATTTCTTCCATTAAGTCATCAATTTGCCCATCACTGCCACGTACCTCGATTTCTGGATCGAGAAGCCCAGTCGGGCGAATAACTTGTTCGGTTGGCTTTGGCGAATTTTCGAGTTCATATTCACCGGGCGTGGCTGAAACATAAATCGCTTGATTGATATGACCCTGGAATTCGCCCCAAGTTAATGGGCGGTTGTCTAGCGCACTCGGTAAACGAAATCCATAATCTACTAAGTTTAACTTGCGTGCATGGTCGCCGTTATACATACCACGCACTTGCGGCAAAGTCATATGCGACTCATCTACAATTAGAAGAAAATCTTTTGGGAAAAAGTCAAGTAGCGTGCTAGGCGGCTGTCCAGGTTTTCGTCCATCTAGATGGCGAGAATAATTTTCAATTCCCTTTACGAAGCCTGTTTCTTTTAGCATTTCTAAATCATATTTCGTACGTTGTGATAGTCTTTGCGCCTCCAGATATTTTTCATTTTTTTCAAAAAATTTCAAACGCTCGTCGAACTCTTGCTTGATTGTGATAAGTGCACGATCTAGCTGATCTTTTGGCGTAGCGTAGTGAGTGTTTGGAAAAATATGCACATGATCTGGTTTTTCGCGTACGGCAAAAGTCAGTGGATCTACAATTTTAACTTCTTCTAGGTTATCAAAACCGAATTCAAAGCGGTAAGCATATTCTCCGTTTGCCGGAAATAAATCCACGGTATCGCCCATTACGCGAAAATTTCCCCGTTCAAACGCTAAATCATTACGATGATATTGCATGTTAACTAAGTGGCGGATAAAAGATGGTTGGGAAATGCTTGTAACTGCGGCGGCAGTACCCGCCACCACTTTCCAACCATCGTCTTTCCTCCATAGCGGCAACGACATTTCCGTATAATGCTCTGGCGAACCAATACCATAAATACACGACACCGAAGCCACCACAATTACATCATCTCTAGTAAGCAACGCTTCGGTCGCGCCATGTCGCAAACGGTCAATTTCCTCATTTATCATCGAATCTTTTTCGATATAAGTATCAGTTGAAGCGATATAAGCCTCTGGCTGATAATAATCAAAATATGACACAAAATAATGCACCTCGTTATTTGGGAAAAAATCTCGAAACTCTGCATAAAGTTGCGCTGCCAAAGTTTTATTGTGCGCGAGAATTAAAGTCGGCCGCTGTATATTCTGAATAATATTTGCCATCGTAAAAGTTTTACCAGAGCCAGTCACACCGAGCAAAGTTTGCTCTTTTTGCCCGCGCAAAATCCCTTCCGTCAGCTTTCTAATCGCCGCCGGTTGGTCGCCTGTAGGCTGATATTTAGACACTAACTTAAATTTTGGCATATAAGACCATTATACCATAATCTAAATCAGAATAACAGATAACTTCTTGACAAAAAAGCTCAAGTGTGATATAATAAAGAGATAAGTTGGGGATGGATTTTCCCTAGTAATTTAAAAAAAGGAGGCAATAATATGAAAGGAAATATTATTGCGGTCTTTGCCCACCCAGAAAACGGGACGGACATAGACCATGAGAGAAATAGGATGCACCACCTTGTGGTAGGTGTACCCTACAAGGTGATGCATAAGGATGTCGGCGATTTTAACACCACTATAACAATTATGTTACCAAGTGGTAAAATTGCCGGCAGACTGAACTCGGTCTGCTTTGACTTTTTTGTCTGTCAGCAGATCGATGCAACAGCATAGGAAGGGGGTGAATTCCATGCTGATCATCGGGACGTCAGGACTTGAGTCCCAAAGACGTATCAACGTTGGCGCCTTTGGACTCAAAGACAAATCGGTCGTTTTCGTAATAGACCTCGAGCACGAATGTGCTCGGATCATGGAGGCGGACGATCCGTCGGTGAGCTGCTGTACATCCACAAAAGTGGATAATAAGGGGCGGGTAATCGTTCCACAGTGGATCATCGACGAACTAGGGGAGCCGAGTGAATTTCATTTGGCTCTGGGGGATAACGGCGAAAAGCTTATTATAGAAAAGTGCAAGCTTTTCTAGATTTCCTCCAAAAAATAAGTGTCGAGTATAACTCGGCACTTTTTTAATCTTCTTTACGCTTCATCGTTGGGAACGGTACAGCTTCGCGACCTGGCACACCCTCAAGTAGCCAAAAATTGCGTTCACTATTTCCCCATCCGCAAGCCGGCGGCATACCATATTCTAACATTTCCACAAAATCCATGTCTAGCATTTGTGCTTCTTCATCCCCTGCATCACGTGCGGCTTGTTGCTCTTTGAATCTTTCTAATTGGTCTAGCGGATCATTTAATTCCGAAAAGCCGTTCCCCATTTCAGTCCCAGCAATAACTGGGTGAAATCTTTCTGTCACCAAAGGATTGTTAGGAGACTTTTTCGCTAATGGACTAAGCGATAATGGCTCTTCAATCAACCAATAAGGCCCAGCTGAAGTTTTGCGAATCAACTTCCAAACATTATCGATTAGATGTGGCGTGGTCATAGTAAAATCAATTTCCACGTTATTTTCTTTTAAAATTCTTATCAATTGTTCGCGGTCTGGATTAAATACATCTATGCCGAATTTTTCTTTCAGCAAATCCGCATATTTAATGCGTGGCCATTTGCAATCTAAATCGACTTCAAAGCCACCCACGTTAAACTTCAAAGTTCCCCAAGTTTCACGCGCGACGTATTTGATCATTTCCTCATATAAATCCATACCATCTTCGTAATTATCGTAGGCAGCATAAGATTCAAAAGCAATATGTTCTGGTAAATGTTCGTCGTCGACACCTTCATTACGAAAACGTGGACCAATATCATAAACCTTATCAAAACCGCCACCGAGCAAACGTTTCAAAGGCAACTCGTGCGAAATTCTCAAGTAAAAATCTTCATCAAGCGCATTCATATGGGTAACAAATGGTTCAGCATCAGCGCCGCCGGTTGTATGTTCTAAAACTGGGATATTAACTTCGATAAAACCATGCGCATTCATAAAATCACGCGTTGCTTGCCAGAATTTTGAACGGCGCACTAAACGCTCGCGCACCTCTGGATTTACGTTCATATCTACATAGCGACGGCGATAACGTTCCTCTTTATTAGTGAATTTCTCTGGTAGAGGACGCAGGGATTTAGTTAAAAGTCGTACCGAATTTGCAAAAACCGAAATTTCGCCAGTTTGAGTTTTATCGACTTTGCCAGTCGCCTCGATAAAATCGCCAGTGTCTAGAAGTTTAATATCTTTTATACCAAACATACCTTCCGGAGTTTCACTAGCTTCCTTCATGAAAATTTGCACTTCACCAAAATAATCGCGAACCTTCAAAAAAGCTAATTTTCCGAATGAACGAATTGCGACAATTCGCCCCACGATAGTGACTTCTTGCCCTTGCTTTTCATCAAAATGATCAACAACTTCAGAAATTTTTGTATTACGAAAACTTTTAGAAGGATACGGATCAACTCCCCTATCTTTAATTTCGTTTAATTTCTTTAATCTTTCGTTGCGATAATCTTCTAATAACATATTTCTATTATAACACAAGTATGGAGTAGAAATTACTTTATTTCGATAATCTTGACGGTTTTACCATTAAATTCAAAGTTTTCGCCAGTCTTGTGTCCAAATAGAGCTTTACCGATCGGCGATTCATTAGAAATTTTACCTTCTAAAGGATTTGCTTCGGTTGGACCGACCAGAGTATATTCAACTTTTTTGCCGTTCATATCTAGAACTACTGTTGCTCCTAAATCAGCTTTATTTTTTTTGCCAGTGCGGATAATTTTAGCGTTCTTTAGAATATCTTGAATCTCCAAAATTCTACCCTCGGCAATTTTTTGTTCATTACGTGCTGAGCTGTACTCTTCATTTTCACTTAGATCTCCGAACGCTCTTGCTGTAGCGATTTTTTCAGTAATTGCGGGACGATTTGCAATTAGTTCAGCCAACTCTTTCTCTAACGCTTTCTTACCATCAGCGGTTAGATTTACGCTTTTTTTAATCATTTTATTACTCCGTTTTTGCTAATAGTAGTTTACACTAAAACAGGTTTTAAGTCAACTATTTTTAAGCAATTCCGATTACATATAATAGGTAAAATGCCAAGCCATTTTTTAACATATGTAGCAGAATACCCGAATAAATCGTGCCAGTAATTTCGCGTAAGGTGCAAAGTACTAAAGAAAGCGCAAACACATTCACGCCCACATTCCACTGTAAATGTATTAGGCCAAAGAGCGCAGACACTAAAAACGCTGAAATAATCATCGAAATTGTATTTGATGTAGATTTAGAAAGTCTAGCTCTAACTTTTCCATAGAGCCAACCACGAAAAATAATTTCTTCGGCAATAGGCGCGATGACCACCAATGTAATAAAGGCGATAATTCTATCACCACCAGACATATAGACATTAAATCCTACATCCTGTGCTTGACTAGCATCAAACCACGGGAAAACACTAAAAATGGAAGTTATAACTACGCCAATTATCAAATAAACGATATATCCAACTGGTGCCAAACCAATGTCAGTCCAAGTAGGCAAATCGCGTAGCCCCAATTCTTCACGCGTGGCAAATCTAGGTAGAGTCTTTTTGGATTTTGAAGAACCGCGCTTTTTATGCCAACATTTTTTAAGCAGAGGTGGTACAAAAATAATTAACGCCATCGCAAAAACATATGAAAGTGCTGAATAAAGTGCCGTAAACACAGGTTGAGAAAACCCTTCCTTCCCTAAAATTGATAACATTGCCCAGCCAATTAAAAGTTGCGCTACAATAATCGATGCGGCTGTCCACGCTAAAATTGCGACTAATAAAAGCACAGTTTGCAATATTTTATTTTTAGAATTCTTTTTCATTACTTAGCTAACCTTAAAATATCTAGGATTGTTACAATTACAATTAAGGCTAAAAGCACTACAAAAGCACGCGAAACGATTCTCTCTTCTACTTCTTTAGTCAATTTTTTATTGCGTATCTTGTAGATTGTGATAAGTAACCATCTTCCTCCGTCCAATGCTGGAATTGGCAGTACGTTCATACACGCCAAAGACACGGATATTAACGCCGTAAGGAATGCCAAATTACTTGGCCCAGCTGCTGTAAAGGCTGGGAACAATTCTCCGATAATTCCTACTGGTCCAGCCACCGAATCTCCTACAGTAGAAATTGACTCTTGCCCACTTTCGCGTACACTAGAATCAAAACTAAATTGTTCTGCTACGCCAGAAACCAAATTCCAAAGCATGATCCCTAATCCCTTAAAAGTTTCGCCAGTTAATTGTACTGTTAGACCTGCGCCAACAATTGGTGCCGACCAAGTTGAATAGGATAATGCCTGCAATGAAGACATTGTTACACCTAGTAAATATTCTGCGCTACTAGGATTTAAAGTTACTTCTAAATCTTTAATTTCGGTGTGTTCTTCAGTAGGGCAAGGCGCCTTAATGCATTGCATTATAGAGACAGTTTCCGTATGCTCGATTGTATAGACTACTTTTTCCCCGGCATGAGCCTCATTATAGTCGGTTATTTCGCTAGTGTGTGTAAAATTATTACCATCTATAGCGAGAATTAAATCGCCAGGTTCTATACCTGCTTTAGCTGCCGGAGAGTTTTCTACCACTTGGCTTATTTGCACGGGTGCCGAATCCGTACGTGTATCAGACTCTACTGTAAATTGACCTTCTAAAAATTCTGGCATACCAACCCAAGCTAAAATTGTGAAAATGATGAATGCTACTAGCCAGTTTACTGCCACACCACCGAATAAAATTTTAGTTTTTTTCCAAAAACTTGCTGCGCCAAAAGTTCCCTTTCTGGTGTCTGCATCTGATTCCCCATCCATTTGGCAAAAACCCCCAATTGGCAGCCAGTTTAAACTAAAAATCAATCCATCTTGCGGCTTATCCCAATCTTTGCGTGGTATTTTTTTCCATTTTTTAGTTTTCGGGTCTTTTACCCAAGCTACTGCACGCGGCGGAAAACAAATCCCAAACTCTAGCACTCTCACGCCGTTTCGACGCGCCATTATAAAATGACCAAATTCGTGGGCGGTCACTAGAAACATTAAAACCAAAAGACCCACAATTACACCTAAAAATATATCCATAACTATATTATACCACTATTTACCAAAACGACGATTTCGATTATTATATTCTTCCAATATTTCCTTTATGTCATCGCCGCTCATATCTGGGAAATATTTTTTTATAAACATAAATTCAGCATAACTTGCGCGCCAAAGCATAAATCCCGAAATTCGCTCTTCCCCGCTGGTTCGTACTACCATGTCTAAATCTGGCATTTCTGGATGATATAGATTTTTACGAATTGTCTCAGGGGTGATTTCACTACCATTTTTTAGTGCAATATTTGCTGCGTCGGCAATTTCTTGTTCACCACCATAATTAAAGCAAAACCCTACAGTAATACCATTGCAATCTGCAGTAATTTTTTCGGCTTCTTCGATTGCGTCTAGTAATTTTGGTGATATTTTATCCCTCGAACCTAAAATTACCATTTTTCCATTTTTTTTACGCATTTTTTCTGCATATTTTAAGATTCGACTTTCGGCTAGCTTCATAATATAGGAGACTTCCGATTCCTTACGCCCCCAGTTTTCTGTGCTAAAAACATAAAAAGTCAAATATTTTATTTCGGCTTTTGCTGCAGCATCTACTAATTCTTCTATTACTTCTAAACCTTTTCGGTGACCTTCGATACTAGGCAAGCCCTTTTCTTTTGCCCAACGGCGATTACCATCGGCAATAATTCCTAAATGTTGTAATTTTTCCATATTTTATAATTTCATAATCTCGTCAGATTTATTTTTAAATTCGGCGTCAATTTTATTATTAAATTCTTTGGTTAATTCTTCGATATCTTTTTCGGCACGTTTTTTAGCATCTTCACTAATTTCTTCAGCAATTTTTACGGCTTTGCGAGCATCTTCGCGGGCATTTCTAATTGCAACTTTAGCATCTTCAACTTTACTCGCAGCAGTTTTCACAATTTCTTTGCGACGCTCTTCTGTTAAAGCTGGAATCGGCACGCGAATTACCCTACCATCATCAGAAGGATTAAGTCCTAAGGATTGATCGGCGCGAATTGCCGCTGTAATTTTCTGGATATTAGCAGGATCAAAGGGAGTAATTACAAGTAAGGTTGCATCGCCAGTAGTAATATTTGCTGCTTGATTCAAAGGCATAAATTGCCCATAAATCTCAACCTTCACTCCAGATAACATGTCCGGATGAGCTCGTCCAGTACGCACTTTTTTCATTTCCTCTTTAAAGCGCTCTAGTGCCGTCTCCATTTTTTTACGATTGTCTGTGATGTCAAACATAATAGCTCCTTTTTAATTATTATACCATACAAATGTTTATGTTTTAGATAAAAAAACAGCCCCCTAAGGGGCTATTTTATTCGTTTTCTTTTGCCTTTTTCTCGGCTTCTTTAGCGGCTTTTTTAGCTTTGTTCTCTAATGCAGCTTTCAACTTCTTAGCTTTTTCTGCACGAGCTTTAAAGCGATCTACGCGACCCTCGGTATCGATGATCTTTTCTTCACCGGTAAAGAATGGATGAGAAGCAGAAGAAATCTGAACTTTTACCAAAGGATATTCTTTGCCATCGGTCCATTTGATAGTTTCCTCGCTTTTAGCGGTAGACTTAGTCAAAAACGAAAATCCAGCCGCTTCATCAGAAAAAACTACTTCTCGGTAATCTTTAGGATGTAACTCTGTTTTACTCATAATTCCCCCAATTATACCAGCAATCACCAAAAAAGTAAACCCTATTTTACTAATCTAAATCTTGCAAAAAATCAAAAAGTGTGATATAATGGAATTATATATAAATTTAACGAAACAGTTTTTGGGAGATTTCCTGGTTGTTATACTAAAACAGCCTAAAAGCCCGAAAACAAAGAGAAAGGAAATCATATGGCTGTAAATGTCGATATGAAAGCTCTGCTCGAAGCTGGTGCTCATTTTGGGCACAAAACGAGTCGTTGGCACCCAAAAATGGCGCCATATATTCACAGCAAACGCCAAGGTGCGCATATTATTAATCTAGAAAAAACCGTCGAAGGCTTAGAAAAAGCTTTGCCAAAGCTTACCGAAATTGCCAAAAATGGTAAAAAAGTACTTTTCGTTGGTACTAAAAAGCAAATGAAAGACATTGTAAAAGAAGCTGCCGAATCAGTCGACATGCCTTATGTTACAGTGCGCTGGGTCGGCGGTACGCTTACTAACGTAGAAACCGTTAATCGTCAAATTAAGAAACTTAAAGATTTAGAACGTCGTATGGCTTCTGGCGAACTTGAAAATCGCTATTCTAAACTTGAAGTTCAACGTTTCCAAGAAGAAATTGATCTTTTGAATGAGCGTTATGGTGGTATCAGAGAAATGACTGAGCAGCCAGCTGCAATTATCGTAACTGACGCTATCGAAGACAACAACGCCGTAAAAGAAGGCAAAAATCTTCATATTCCAGTTTTCGCTATTACTGACACTAATGTCGATCCAACAGAGATTGACTATGTTATTCCTGCAAATGACGATTCTATTAAATCCACAAAATTAATCTTAAATTATTTCACTGAAGCTATCAAAGAAGGCAAAAAATAACTTTAATATAAAATAATTGGAGGAATAAAAATGGCAGACATTTCCATTGAACAAATCAAAAAATTAAAAGAACTTTCTGGAGCGGGTCTTACCGACGCCAAAAAAGCTTTAGTCGAGGCTGATGGCGATTTTGACAAAGCTCTTGAAGCTATGCGTAAAAAAGGTTTGACTAAAGCTGAAAAACGTGGCGATCGCGAAACTCGTGAAGGCTTGATTGATTCCTATATCCACGATGGTCGTTTGGGCGCTATTGTCGAAGTCAACTGCGAAACCAGCTTCGTAGCCAAAACTGACGAATTCAAAACCCTAGTCCATCAAATCGCTATGCAAATTGCTTCCATGAATCCACTTTATGTGAGCGAAGAAGATATCCCGGCGGAAGTTAAAAAAGCGAAGATTAAAGAACTAGAGACTAATTTCAAGGGTCCAGAAAATATGAAAGAAAAAATCCTTGAAGGCCAAGTTAAAAAAGCTTTCTCGGATAAAGTTCTTTTGAATCAACCATATATTTTAGACGATTCTAAAACCGTAGAACAATTCATCAAAGAAGCTATCGCTAAAACTGGCGAAAATATTACGATTCGCCAATTCAAA
>JAZLJU010000041.1:0-10418 GCA_045618065.1 Candidatus Nanosyncoccus sp. | reverse complement strand
AACGGGGAGGAAGGAGGGGATGATGTCAGGTCAGTATTTCCCTTACGCCTTGGGCTAGAATCGCGCTACAATGGCCGGTACAATGCGAAGCGAAGCAGTGATGTGAAGCAAATCGCACCAAAGCCGGTCCCAGTTCGGATAAGAGGCTGAAACTCGCCTCTTTGAAGTCGGAATCGCTAGTAATCGCAGATCAGCATGTTGCGGTGAATACGTTCCCGGGTCTTGTACACACCGCCCGTCAAACCATGAGAGTCGTGAGCACCCGAAGTCCGTCTAGGCGGCCTAAGGTGAGCAAGATGATTGGGGTTAAGTCGTAACAAGGCATCCGTACGAGAACGTGTGGATGGATTACCTCCTTTCTTGAGAAGGAATTGATGCGTCTGTCTTTAGGACAGATAGCTAGGTCGGTTACGGTTGTGTTATTAAGCTTATAACATAACAGATAAAACGTAACATTTAAGCTAAACTTACGATGAATTGCACAACTAAGTTGTTAAAAATAAAAATCGCCCAGCCGGGCGTGTTTTTATTATATTCATCAAGAAAACTTATCGATTATCTCCAGCTCCATGAATCTCATTGCGCTCTTTGCGGCTCGCTAATTTTTTAATATTAGTATCAGCTACATCAGAGAGGGGAACATCAAGATATCTAGAAATCGCCGCGACATACCAAAGCACATCACCAAGCTCTTTTACTATTTCAAACTTGTCATCATCCGTAGTTATCCCGTCCTTGTCGCGCAAAATCTTCTTTATCTTATCGGCAGTCTCTCCAGCCTCGCCGGCTAATCCCAACACTTTCTCTATAAACCCCACCGAATTCAAATCAGAATTTATTTCAAAAAGGTCATATTCACTCGCCTTTTTCTGGTATTCATTAAAATTCATCTTCCTCCTTTTAGCGCACCTTATTATATTAATAAATCACAAAAACATTATATCATAACTAAGTTAGATTTCTTGACGGCTCTATACCGTTTGTGCTAAGATGAGAATGGATTACATAAAAGGCTGAAATGTCAAAAACAAATTTTACGGTTAATTTATCAGAAAGTGTAGTGGTGCCAGATACTGGGCTGAATACACATTATTCTGATGGCGCTGCGCTACCTTCAATACTTATTTTTATGGTGTTATTGTTTTGCGCTGTAGTTTTTATCGTCAGCCACATTATTTACCTTAGAAAAAACAAAGCAGAACATGCTAGAAGAATTCGAAATATATCCCTAGGATTATTCATCTTTACTGGATTTTTTACTTGTACTGAATTTTTAAATCAAAATCGTAGTTTTGCCGATGACGACCCTGGCAACGCACTCACCACTGTTTCTACGGAGAATCTTGTTTTAAACGCCAGCAATATTGATACCGGCCTCACTTTTATAAAAGACACTATCACAATTAAAGAAGCTACGAGCCATGGCTATACGCTTACCATCACGCCAGACAATATTGAAAAACCTTTAATAAATACAAATGATACTAATTCTTATTTCTCTAATCTGAATATTTCTTATCCTAATGTCGATGTTTTAGCGGGTAGCAATTTTGGCATCTCACTAGTGAATCCTAGGGATAGCGATTCAGAAGCTATTTATTCTGGCTTTCCAATAAATGTTACTATAGACGAAGCTACCGCTGCTGATAGTACAATAGATGTCTATTACGCAATTAATCAAACAGGTCTTGCCGCGGGTATATATACTGGCGCCGTTGATATTGTTGCAGTAGAAAACGAACCAGTTTTTTCTGGTATTACCACAATGCAACAAATGACTAACGAAATTTGCACGAATGAAACAACCCCACTTGCTACTGCAGCTGTTGAAACTAAATTTCACACAACAGACAATAATAAAGTCCCTACTACTCAACTTAACGATGTTCGTGATAACAAAAAATATTGGGTGGCTAAACTTGCGGACGGCAAATGTTGGATGACACAAAACTTAGATTTTGATCTCACAGCGACCCTTAGTCCAGCGACTTCAAATGTTTCATCTGACTGGACGCCAGAACGAACTACGGTCGCCGAGAATAATCTCAACTCTACCACATGGTCTTATGATGACAACCATCCATATTCCTACGATCGTGGCAATTACTATTCGCCAAACGGTAGTACGGCTACCCTTATTGACACCAACACACTCGCCCCTGATGCTGCCGAGCTACACTACCATATTGGCAACTATTATAACTGGTCTGCTGTGGTGGCTTCTAATAACACTAGTTCCACCTATATCTCTTTTACAAAAATGCCAGATTCTATCTGTCCTAAGGGTTGGAAATTGCCACTTGTCAACGATGGTCCTCAGGTTGGTGGTGATGTTAGGACATTGAACAACACCTATGGCGGTGTTGAAACTAGCGACAGCCATTTATTAGCCGCACCTCTCTATTTTGTTCAATCGGGTCATATAGAAAGTGACTTGGCTACAGGAGACGTTTCATTAGATAATACTGGAATCGTCGGTTGGTATTGGTCTAATACCGTTAGTAGCGGAGGTTGGGCGTATCGTGCATACTTTTATGATAGCTATATTCACCCTAACTTTAACTGGTATCGTGGGAGCGGGGTCAGTGTCCGCTGTGTAGCTGGGTAGTTTTTTAGCGGTAAAGTCATATTTTTCTCAAAAATTTAGTATAATAATAAAAAGGAGATTTTATGGAAAAAAACTTTATTCCAGGCACTAACCCAAAATGGGAAAGAGAATTGCCAGATTCGGATTACAATTCCTTAGTGGATAAAAATGGAGAAAACTATGACAATGGTTACAATTTCGACGAAAGAAAAGACGACGAAGACGAAACTACTTTCTCTGATTTAGAAAAAACCACAACTTTCGACCCTGAAAACGCCAAAAAAGCCAGAGAAGAGGCACTAAAACAGTCCAAAGATTAAAACAATTAAAAACCACCCTATAGGGGTGGCTTTTAGCGATTGTCACCAGTACTATAAATTGCATAGCGTTTTTTGCGATCCTCTAATTTATAAAGATTCATTTCAGCTATACAACTAAATGGCAAACCAAGAGCATCTGCAATAAGGCTTAAATACTCCAGAATAAGACCAAGACTTTGCGCCACGTCAGTGTAATCATTAGTATAAACGTGGCCATCTCTATCTCTGATAATTTTATGAAATTTTCCAGAGACCTTACCGCTTTCGCCGCAAAGTAACATGATGTAGGCAACCCAATCAAGATTTAGCAAAGAAGCTTGTTTACTTTGACGATGACTAAGCACGAAATCTTGAAACCCATTAAAGGTAAGATTTTCGTAATCATCTGCAGAATCAATCCGATATTTTGCTTTTTTGTGCATATGGGCAATCTCGCCAAGGGTAAAACCAATATAATTAGCAACGGTAGCGGTATACCACAAAGTGTCTCCAAGTTCTTTAGTAATTTCACGAATCTGGTAAGGGTTAAGCATACCATTATAGTTAAGAATAACTAACCCACATTTTTCAGAAACCTCACTCGCTTCGCTGGTAAGTCCGAAAATTTTAGTGACAAAGGCCGGATCCAAAACAGAATCAGGGATGTATTGATATTTATCATCCACTATAATAGTGCTTTGGTACAAATTAAGTTGCATACCCATCACCTCCTCTGTGTAGAATATATGCATGGATACTCGTAATTATTATATCATAGATGATATAATATAGGTATGGAAGATACCAGAAATTTGATTGATAAGTACAAAGGTATGCCGAATGAACAAGTTTTTTTAGAGCTCGAGAAAAAACGTACACCACTTGAAATCGCTATCGAAAACGTTGAACACGATTTTAATATTGGCACTATTGTACGCTCTGCCAATTCTTTTAACGTGAGTAAAATTCATATCATCGGTCGTAAAAAATATAATCGCCGTGGTGCTATGTGCACAGATAAATATCTTAAAATTATTCATCACAACACTATTGAGAGCTTTTTAAGTACACAAAAGGACAGGGAACTTATTGCAATTGAAAACAACACTCCACGCGCTAGACCCCTGTCGCATAAAAAATTTATTCAAGACACTACTCTAATTTTTGGGTCTGAAAATAACGGTATTTCTGAGGAATTGCTAGAAAAAGCCAAAGATGTAAGATATATTGAGAGTTTCGGCTCTACCCGTTCTGTTAATGTCGGCGTCGCCGCAGGAATCGCAATGTATGAGTATGTCAGGCAAAACATCCTCTAATTCCGATTTTAAGACCCCTAAGACACTTTTGCCCCATAAACCTTATGCTTATAGCACTCCGCACGGAAACTTTGCTCATAGACTGAATATTCGCTTCCCATGGCTAAAATTAATTTTAGTTTTAATAATTGGCGTAGCAATAGTTTTGGATATCTTAGATATCACAATACTAAAGGTGAATGACCCCTTTCTCAAGATCAGAATCGCCCCAATGTCTAAGCATATCCACGCTACAGAACGCGATTTTAGCAAAAAATTAGTCGCACTTACCTTTGATGATGGCCCATCCAGCACCGTCACCCCAGAAATTCTTGAAATTCTTTCTGAAAAAGACGCTGTGGCCACTTTTTTCATGCTCGGTAGTAGGGCTAAAAATAATCCAGATCTTGTAAAACAGGTAGAAAAAGCCGGTCACGATATCGCCACTCATACCATGTATCACCAAAATCTTATCCATATTCCGCTTGCATCTGCCCAGTCAGATATAAACGAATCCAAAGCCGTTTTTAAGAGTATTCTAAAACATTCACCTCTTTACACGCGTCCACCATATGGCAATACCAATAAGGCCATTCTATCCTCTATTACTAATCCCGTCATTCTGTGGTCTGTCGATACCTTAGACTGGCGAAATCAAGATCCTGATTCTATTATAAATACCGCTATAAGTGAAGTTCATGACGGTGCAATCATCTTGATGCATGACATTTATCCTAACTCTAAAAAAGCTTTGCCTAAACTTATAGACACACTAAGAGAAAACGGCTATGAAATCGTTTCGGTCTCAGAACTTGCGAAACTCAGAAAAGTCTCCCTATCCCCAGGACGAATTTATTATAATTTTCGTCCTTAACTATTTGCCAAATAAGAGACTAACTATCAAATTTAACACAAAAACATGCAAATTTGCCGTCACTAGTAACCCTACAATAGCAGTAATTATACCAAAGAGTTTTACGTGTTCATAAGAAGAAACGCCATTTGCCATATTCTCTGAAATTGGTCTATAAAAAACTACAATTAAACCACCAGCGATGGCTATTGCTATACCAGCAAGCATCCATCCAAAATCAAAAGTAAAATCCATAGGTCAATTATAGCATATTTTAAGCATAAATAGTTGACTTTTCCAGTTTTTTCCGCTAAAATTACATGGTATGGGGTAATAGCTCAGTTGATTAGAGCGCTGCCTTTGCAAGGCAGAGGTCCAGGGTTTGAATCCCTGTTACTCCACCAAAATTTGGGGATATAGCTCAGCTGGTTAGAGCGCGTCACTGATAATGACGAGGTCTGTGGTTCAAGTCCACATATCCCCACCATCGATCGGCAAAATGCCGATTTTTTAGTAGTAAGTTTCTGTTAAGTACCATACGAATAACAGGGACTTATTTTGTACCAAAATTGTGTCAAAAAAAGCCGATTCTTCACCTACAAAATCGGCTGTCAATAACCTTTTAAATAGTTAGCCTTATTTTATAAAATACTTATAATTCTCTTATCGTATTCGTTTTTATATTATAGGCATAATCTTTGGATCCTAGGCTTTTTTCCGTGTTCCCGTTGGTACATCTATAGTATCCTTTAAAAGCAACTTCCTCATTGTAGTTTATAGTTGGCGGTACAGAATCTTTTACGGCACTAAAATACTCCACGGTACAAGTACCACTCTTGTCTCCATTATAGCTATTAATATATTCATCAACAATCGGTTTAAAAACTGAAGCTAGGTCAACTTCTTTTACTATCTCATTTCCATTTGTCATATCCATATCTAAAATGTATGTTTTTTTGGTCAAAAAATCTTGATTTGCATCATAAGTCGCATCATCTAGTAATAAATAGTATCTTTGTTGATTTAGGTCACTATTTACTGAATATAATCTTTTATTTATAGTTATTAAAGAACCTTCTGGCGCAGTGTTATTATCTTCTTTTTCTGCTTTCTGTTCTCCTAATTTAGCTTTATCTGCTTGCAAGTTTTTAATATCGTTATCTTTTTGCATATTTTGCCATAGCTCAAACCCACCAAAACCGATTCCGGCAACAGTAAGAATCGCCAAAATAATGATTATTGGCATATGTTTGCATTTTTTGGGTGGCTCCGCAACTTGAGTCGGAGTCGGATTCATTTGAATAGGATTGTTAATTGTTCCTGGATTCATATTTTAATTCCTTATTACTTATGATTATTATAACATTTTTTCAGCTAAATTTAATCGGATTTCTGCCCTATAGACTGTTAATGCCTGAACAATTTGCCCCACCATCAATCGGTAAAATGCCGATTTTTTAGTGGCAAATTTCTATCCGTCGCTCTAAGGCGGGAGGGGGGATTATTTTTATAAATAAAATTTATGGTATGATTAAAGTATGAAAAACATAAAAATTATAACCTCGCTTTTTATCTTTAGTGTTGCTTTTTTAAGTACCAACCAGGCTTTCGCGGAGAATATACCGAAAGATTTTTTCACCATCCAACCAGCTTATGAATATGAATCTTGGCAAGATACCGGTGACGATAAAATTTCTTTGCCGCCAGACGCAGCCAATCAGGCCGACATTATCGTAGCCCCGGTCCGTAGCATTCTAAATAAATTTCCGAATTTCACCTATTCGTTAGCGCTTAAAGATGGAGAAATTACCCCAGAGGTCATCAAAAGTATTGGCAGAAATCAAATCGTCTCTTGGCAGGGGCATGGCAACTGGGATGATGCGAATAGTTTAATAAATTTGCAACTGGTCGTGCCTTTTGAAGATTACAACTCTAACCCAGATTATGCGGAAGACATCAGCGATAAATCAATTGTCAATGCCGACGGCTATTATGCCGGTATCACTCCACGCTATATCAATAAATACGGTGGTGATATGACGGGAACACTTATCTATATTGGTGCTTGCGAAAGCGGTCACGAAGGAAACGATGCTTTAGCGAGGGCTTTTCTAGATAAGGGCGCATCCGCCGTGGTCGTAATGTCTAAAACCATCAATGCTCTCTATGGCAACATTATGCAATATACGACTATCAAGTTACTCGGCGAAATCAATCCAGAGACTGAGGACTATTATACTCTAGGCGAAGCTTTAGAAAAAGCCAAATCAATCTATGGTCCAACCGACAAATGGCTATACCCAGCTAATCTCGGTGCAGAAGCGTTGATTTTTGGTGATGCAAATTATCGTATTGCCAGAACAGAGAAGAGTAATGTCCCAGCTGTACCAAATACCGGCAAATTTACAGAGCCGGAGAATAATTTTACTAGCGATTTTATGGCACCATTAATTATTATCCTGTCTCTAATAAGCAGCTGTTGCTTATCGATAAATTTAGCTAAACGATAATAAATAGACCTAATTTTCTATTATCAAAAGGTTTCTTAAAAAGAAAGAACCACCCTTTTTCGGGTGGTTCCTCCAGGTCATACATGTATTTTAAGTAGCCTCGCAGTTTACTCTACTTAAAACTCTCTCTATTTTATATCACACGATGCATAATGTCAAGTACTTTTTTCCATATTTTGTACAACTAATAACAAAAATGTGTTCGGGAAAATTAAAAATATTAAAACATATTTTTTAGGAAAAGCATATTGACAAACTTTAAGCACTATGATATAATGTAAAGCATACACTCATATAACTGATGAGCGATAGTTTTTAATTGACCTTATCAGTGAAAAGGGTGGTGTGATATTAAGATATTGGTGGGCAGAATAGGAGCCAAAATGGCTGGAACTAAAGCTGGTGGCATGAAAGCTGCCGCTACTAATAAGGCTAAATACGGTAAAGAATTTTACGCTCGTATTGGTCAAAAAGGTGGTCAAAATGGCCATACCGGTGGTTTCGCCGCTAACCCTGCGTTAGCTCGCGTTGCTGGTGCTAAAGGTGGACGTATTTCTCGTCGTGGCCCAGCAAAAAAAGCTGCCTAAGTTAAATTTTCACATCTAGGGCAATGATATTTTGCATCTGATGTCTGGAATCGCGTTAGTCCACACTTCGGGCAACGCGATTTTTTGTGCAGCCAATCTCTGTAAGTGTCTAATTCATCTTGAATCAAATTTTCGTCCATCGTCACGCCATACCTATCTGCCAATTCTTTCGCCTTCCCCCAAGCCTCATTCTCCATCTTTACGCGCTCTAAATTCGTCTTAAAATCAGAATGCGAAAGAACAGCATGGCCTACCTCATGCAATATCAGCATCTCGAAATTGCCCTCATTACTATCAAAAAACACTGTTTTCGGTGGTTTAAACATAAATTTTTCACCCTTACGAAATACTAGTTCTGGAAAATCTCTCTTTAATTTATCTAAAAGCGTTGACATGGCAGGGAATTATCCTTGTTTTTCTGTTTAGCGTATAAATAACCACCATAAATTACAGATTCGTTTGGGCGTTTGGGTGGACGGTATTTTACCCCTAAATTATTAGGTAAAAACTTTAAGTAAAATTTAAAATTTTTACCTAATGGACCACCCAAAATTATCGTATTTGGACGATGATTGTTAACTATATCTGGCAAACCTAAATAAATACGCTTTGCAATATCTTCGAGCTCTGCTTTTTTCTTTAAGCTGGTTGCCCAATCTACATGATAGTACTTTTCTATCGCGCTGGCTGCTGCAATATCTTCCCACTCCTGTTTCTTGCCATTATAATAATATTTTTTATGGCCTGGTTCAAATTTTTCAGATTCGGGCAAAATTTTGTTATTTTCTACGATACCACCACCAATTCCAGTCGAAAAAGTTAAGAAAATTACCTTACCAGGAAATCGCCCAGCTTCGTATAGAGTAGCTAAATTAGCGTCATTTTCGAAATAAATCGGGCAGCTGAACAAATTTTTTATAGGGGTAAAAATGTCAATATTGCCCCATGCACGATTTCCGAACTTAACCGTATAATTTTTTTGTACTTTACCAGGAATTGCTACTACTATGGAACCGATTTTATATTTCTGAAAGTCTGCCAAATTATTGCAAAGTTCTCGAATAAAAGTTTTTGAACCTTGCGCAGTTTTAAACTTACACTTTTTTAACACCCGACCTCTTTTAGAAAAAAGCGCAATTAAAGTTTTTGTTCCTCCAATATCAACACTCAGATGCATATCTTGATTATATCATAAAAGTTTGATATAATTGTAGAAGTTTTAGACTCATTCACAAGTCTCGCTTAGAAAGCGGCATTTATGAATGAGTCTAAAGGAAGGAAAATAATACATATGGCACAAGCCAAAAAAATCACAATGGATGATCTTTTAGCGAGTAGCGAAGATTCATTCAAAAAAGTTATCGCAGGGGACACCATTAAGGGAACGGTCCTCTCAGTTAAAAAGCACGAAATCTTGATTGATCTTGGTGCTCAAGGCGTAGGGTTGGTTCCACGTCGCGAGGCTTCATTTGCACGTAATCTTAACGTTGGCGATGAGGTTACTACATCCGTAGTAGAGTCAGAAATGCAAGACGGCTACATTTTGCTCTCTCTCAGAAAAGCCGTCAAAGATAAGGGCTGGGATGAAATCCAAGCCAAACTAGACAGTGGTGAAATAGTCGAAGTCACCCCATTTGATGCTAACAGAGGCGGTTTACTCGTAGAATACGAAGGAATTCGCGGTTTTATGCCTGTTTCACAACTTTCAGCAGAGCATTATCCACGCGTTGGTTCATCTGATAAAGACGAAATTTTGCAACGCTTAAATTCTCTTGTTAGCAAACCAATGAAAGCTCGCATTCTAGATGCTAATAAAAAAGATAATAAGCTTATCTTTTCAGAGAAAGAAGCTATTAAAGACGGTCTCGCTCAGCGTTTTTCTGAGCTTGCTGTTGGTGACGTCATCAAAGGCGTAGTTACCGGTGTTGTTGACTTCGGTGTTTTCGTAAACATAGACGGTATTGAGGGCTTGATTCATATTTCCGAAATCTCTTGGGAACGTGTTAACAACCCATCAGATTACGTTAAAGTCGGTGACACTATCGAGGCGAAAATTATTGCTATCGATAAGGAACGTTTATCGCTCTCTATGAAACAACTTGTCGAAGATCCATGGATTTCCGAAGTTGCCGAACTTAAAAAAGGATCCAAAGTAGAGGGAACTATTACACGTATCACTCCGTTCGGTGCCTTCGTGCAAATTTCTCCAGCAGTTGAGGCTTTAGTCCACGTTTCTGAACTTGGCGAAGGCTCTGATGTTGACCCAGAGAAAATATTTACTCTAAAC
>JAZLJU010000040.1:0-21688 GCA_045618065.1 Candidatus Nanosyncoccus sp. | reverse complement strand
TGTTTAAAACCGCTCGTAGCCCGTTTATATTCCAGGAAAAGATTCTCATTTTTTCTCCTTAAAATAGCGGTCCAGATCAAGGCTATCGACAAAATTTGTAATAACTAAAATATCTTGCGCTACTCTATTAAGTTCAGTTTGTTCATCTAGTGGCTTACGGATTTTTTTAGGAGGCTCTAGAGAGTCTTTCTTGTCATATATAGCAATGTAAACTTTTTTGTCAATAAATGTCAGTAACAATTCATGTCCACAATCAGTATAAAGTTTTTGAATTTTTTCCATGAAGGCTGGATCAAGAATATAAAAAGCATCAGTTCCATTTTCGGCAAAAACCTTAAACTTTTTATTAAACTCTTCGGATTCAGTTTTGATGCGTTCAAAATTGAGACGACTATCTGAATGGAGCAAACGAGCGCCCTTAAAATGACGACTCATCACTTGTAAATTACTAGTAAAATTGCGATCAAAATCAAACACCATAAAACGACCTTTAAATATAGTGACATATGTACTATCGCCGTCGCTATCGGTATATTCTTTTTCGATGTTGATATCTGCTTGTATAAAATTTATATTTTTATAAGTAGCACACATGTAATCATTAGAACTATAAAGATCTGCGGTATCCATAACACGTTTTACAATATCTTGTTGTATGCCAGCTTCATGGTTGTAAGAGATATTTTTAAAAATTTTAGCACAGCTTGCAGCCACAAAATAAGCTTTGTAGGCTTTGATGTAATTTTCACGTTCTTTACGAGAAAATACACTAACCAATATAAGATAGCCCAAAAGAAACCAGCTAAACATAAATACAAAGAAAAAAGTCCCCATAAGAAAAGACAAAATAGGGGAAACAAGATAAATAATCAGGCCGATGCGAATAAGTTTATTACGTTTATTAGCATAAATTTTGCGGGCTTCTTCGACTTCAGTAAATGTCATCTAAAATTTCCCCCTTTCTATATCACGCTTTTTGATAGTTTCGCGCTTATCATATTTTTTCTTACCTTTACCAATCGCAATCACAAGCTTAATATACCTAGCGCCGCCGAGCAATCTTACCGGCACAATCGTCGAGCCAGCCACTTTTTCGCGCTCTAAACTTTTAATCTGTTTTTTAGTAGCTAAGAGTTTGATATTTCTTGCCGTATCCGCTCCTAATGTCAGATTATTTAACCAGAGCTCATTATTCTTTATTGTCACAAACGAACCTTTTAGTTGCACATGATGGTCACGAATCGAACGTACTTCATCTCCAGATAAACACATTCCAACAGAAAGCTCATCGCCAAGTTGATAATCATAACGTGCTCGGCGATTTACAGTCACTGAACTAGGTTGCTTCTTCTTTTTCATCAAAATAATTATACCATAAAACAGATTAAACGGTGATAACTATCGCTGTGCGATCATCTGTTTTCTTTGCGGAATCTACCAATGCTTGTGCCGCTTTTTTATCGTCATGGTTTTTCTCTAAAATTTGCTGAATTTCTTCTGGATGCATATGATCTTCTGGCGTATCACCAGTAATCCCATCCGAGCAAATCATTATGCGATCACCTTTTATTAATCGATAGCTTCCATAATTACCATCTGAACAAACTTTACTACTTGTAGGCTTATTGTCACCGAGACATTTAGAAATACCATGCTTTAGCAAACTTTCCCGCTCTAATGGGTCAACGACCCCACTTTTATCTAGAATTTCCTCCGTCACATTATCATCACGAGTTAGCTGATATGCTTGCTTGCCTCGCACTAAATATAGCCTAGAATCGCCAATCGATGCCAAGTTTAACATTTTTCCATTAGGGTGAGATTCTATTTGTGCAATAACAGCAGTCGTTTGACCAACGAATTCTCTATTAAATCTTTTCTCTAAAATCGAACGATGAATAGATTTCATTGCACTTTCTGGATCTATATTTTCATGTTTACATAATTCACGCAACGCATCGCTTGCACATTGTGAAGCTGCGCTTCCGCCATCATTACCGCCTACCCCATCAAATACTGCATAAATTCCTTTTTCTTCATCTATAAAATAAGAATCTTCCGATATGTTATTACTTTCCCCATTTAATTCTTTTTTTGAAATCATAGCAACGCCGCAGCTATTTTTTGGTGATTCATGTTTTTCTAGCTTTTTCTGGTTTTCTAATGGTTTATATCTCTTGGTGCGTTGGCTGGCTTTGTCAACTTCCTTTTCACGTTTAGGAGACGTCTTTTCAGCTTCTTGTTCTAAAATCTTTAATTGCTCATAATATTCTTCTCTTTTGCCGTAAATATTGTGTTTAAAATCTTTCATAGAATTACAAAAGGCTTCAAAATTATCTTTTGATAATTTATCCTCAGCATAATACAAAATATTGGATTCGGTATCTTCAAAATCTAATGGCGTTTCGAATTCTTTCAAAATATTATTCAAATCATTTATCTGGGCGCCACTTTCATCGGATATATTTTTGCCAGTTACCATTGTGAAGATGTCTTGTTGATATGGGTCTTCTATTATCTTATCAAAAATACGTTTATTGTCGCCTTCGTTATGCAGCGGCGTCGATATATGACTTAATAAATTTTCCTTTTTATCACGCGTGATTTCCCCATTAGCCATTTTCTGCAGAAAATCTTCTTCATATTCCATAATCCAATCTTCGATATCGTGTGCCTTGATATAATTGCTGTTTTCACCACCTAAAAAATAGGCTTCAATTTTCCTGCGTTGGCGTTCCGCCTCTATCTTTTTTACACGGTCGCCTTCTGTAGTATTTGAATATTCATTTAAAAAACCGCGCTCATTATCCTGCGAATTCTCATTTCTATGACTTTCTCCTACAACCTTCTTTCTAAGCACAACCTTATTATAACACGAAAATTATGAAATTTTCACCTTTTCTTTGCCTAGTAGATCTTCTAATTTTTTAATTAATTCGTCGCAAATTTCTACCTTAAACGGCATTTTTAGAATTCGTTTTTCTTCCTTTTGCTTAAAGACTAGAACCATTTCCTGCGCACCGATATAAATATCTGCTAGCCGTCGAATTGCTGAAAGCGTATCAGTATCGTCGATTTTATCAATTAACAGATATAGGCGTTCTTTCCTAGGGTCTTTAGGAGGATTTTTAAAAACTCTCGGTTCATCTGTTATCGGAGTTTTGCTAGGCGCTTTATTATCATTGTAAACTTTCTCTGTCGCGGTTTTATGATAGTGCTGCTTGCCATTATTAGTTGCATCTGTTGGCGAAGCCAATTTAGTACCCGTCGATTTATAGTTATCCAAAACTTCATCAGAAATTAATTCCACACTTTCCGCCAGAAGTTTTACATCAGATGTAATGTTGCCATCTTTGTCTGTAGCGCTTACCTTACCTTTTACGCGGATCACATTATCTACCACTAACTTGGCGCCATGTTCAGCAAAAACGGTTGGAAAAACTAGAAATTCTATCTCGTCAATTTTATTTTCCATCTTTACAAAAGCCATTTTTTCACCTTTTTTTGTCAGGATCGTACGGATAGATGTGATAATCCCACCAACAGTGATAATTCTATTATTATATTCAGTATTTACATAGGATAATGGGTGGGTTTGTTCTTCGAAATAAACGTCATATTTATCTAGCGGATGTGCCGATAAGTATAATCCCATAAGATCACGTTCCCACAAAAGTTGTTCCTTTTCTGGATGCTGTAGCGGTGCTGGCTTAATCTCTACTTCTGGGATAGCACCAGCTTCGCCCATCATTCCAAATAAATCAGTTTGTCCAGAGCCTACATCTTTTTGAATTTTAGCTCCATAAGCTTGGATCGCTTCTAAATTAAAGAGCAGATCAGAACGTGAATATCCGAAACTATCAAATGCGCCAGTTTTAATTGCTGCTTCCCAAGATTTTTTGTTGAATTTACGTGAATCTACCCGTTTTGCGAAATCACAAACAGAAGTGAATGGTCCATTCTTCTCTCGCTCCGGAATTACAATTTCTTCTACCAACGCTTTCCCCATATTTTTAATTCCGGAAAGTCCAAAACGAATAGTATTTTCACCACCTACGATACCAAAATCACCGTAACTTTGGTTTATGTCTGGCCCAAGTACTTTAAGCCCCATACGTTTACATTCTGAAATTTCAATCGCTAAACGGTCTGTCCAGCGCATATCGGCGGTCATAAGCGCTGCCATAAAGGCGTCAGGATAATGAGCTTTAAGATACGCCGTCCAATATGCTATTAAAGCATAGCAAGCCGCGTGCGACTTATTAAAACAGTAATTTGCAAAATCAAGCAGTTGCGACCAGAAAGTTTCAGCAATTTCCTTAGTAGCACCACCAACTTTTATCGCGCCCTCAATGAACTCTGGTTTTACTTTTTTCATTAAATCTATTTTTTTCTTCCCCACTGCTTTACGTAAAGTATCCGCCTGCCCGCCAGTAAAACCGCACCACTCTTTTGAAATCTGCATGAATTGCTCTTGATAAATTAAAATTCCGTAAGTGTTTTTTAGAGAATTTTCCAATCCAGGATGAAGATAAGTGATTGGCTCTTCGCCATGTTTACGTTTAATAAAAGAATCAATAAATTGCATTGGTCCAGGGCGATAAAGTGCCACCATAGCGATAATGTCTTCAAAGGTCGAAGCCTTCAAATCTTTTAGATAGCGTTTCATGCCGGCAGATTCCAACTGAAATACTCCTGTAGTTTCGGCTCGTTGTAATAATTCGTAAGTTTTTTTATCGTCTAGCGGTAAATTTGATAGTTCAATATCATCATGATATACTTTGCGAATCATGCGCAGAGCGTTATTAATGACTGAAAGGTTAGAAAGTCCCAAAAAATCCATTTTGAGCAGTCCCAGATCCTCTACCTGCCCCATTGGAAATTGTGCTGCAATCGGGCCTTTTGCCGAAACCTCTAACGGTAAGAATTTTACCAAATCATCTGGTGCAATAATTACGCCACAAGCGTGCACCCCATGATTACGAATTGTCCCTTCTAGTCTAGAAGCAAAGTCGATCACCTCTTTAGAAGTCGGATTCGTTTCGTATTCGTTTTTTAGTTCCGGAACTTCTTTAATAGCTTCAGATAACTTTACGTGGTGTCCCATTACCGGATCTGGAACCATTTTTGCTAATCTATCAGCTTCGGCATATGGTACTTCTAGAACACGCGCTACATCGCGTACAGCATTTTTTGCCATCATTTTACCGAAAGTAACAATATTAGAAACGCGAGGGGAGCCATATTTGTTAGAGCAATATTCAATCACTTCGTCTCGGCGAGTGTCTTGGATATCAGTATCAATATCAGGCATCGAAATACGATCAGGATTCAAAAACCTTTCAAAAAGTAAGTCATATTTTAATGGATCGAGCTCTGTAATGCGTAAGGCATATGCTAAAATCGAACCCGCCGCACTTCCACGCCCAGGTCCATAAACAATACGTTGAGCTTTACCCCAGTTAATGAAATCTTGTACAATTAAAAAGTAGCCATTATAACCCATCTTATCTACTACCGACAATTCGTAATCTATTCTCGGTAATATTTTGTTCTTTTCATCTCGATCTTTATCGACCTTTTCTAAAATTTTACGGCATTCTTTTATATCTAAATTGCCAGTTTCTTCTAACTTTTTGTCACCATATCTATAAACTAAACCTCGAAAGACTAATTTGTCTAGATAAGTTTTTTCATCTTCGCCTTTTGGCACTGGGAATTTTGGGATTAAAATTCGTCCTAATTGCAAATCCACATTACAGCGTTCCGCGATTTTTTTTGTGTTCAGAACTGCTTCTGGGCAGGTATTTTGCCAGTGATCGATAATTTCTCGTGACGGGATTACATGTAAATCGTAATCTTTCAATGTCATACGATTTTTATCAGATAAATTTGCCGCTGTACCGATGCATAGTAAGACCTCGTGCGCTTCTTGATCTTCGTGTTTTAAATAATGTGCATCGCAAGTTACTACTAAAGGCAAACCAAGTTTTTTAGCGTGGCTCATATGCCAATCGTTGATTTTCTTTTGTTCTTCAGAGTGGGTAGAGGATTTTGGATGCCCATGATCTTGCATTTCTAAGTAGAATCTATCCTTAAAAACATTACGATACCAATCAATTAATTTCAACGCGCGTTCATCATCATCCATTCGAATTGCTTCAGAAATTTCTGATCCCATACAGCCTGATAAACAAATTATACCTTCATTGTATTTTTCAAGTTCATCATGATCGGTACGAGGCTTATAATATTTACCATACTCTTCAGCATTGCTCATGATACGACAAAGATTTTCGAACCCCGTATTATTCATAGCAAGCAATGTTGCGTGATAGCGTTTTTTGTCATGCGCCGGATCTTTATCAGTCATTTTACGCGCCGCGACATAAACTTCCAGCCCTAAAATTGGTTTAATTCCAGCTGAATTACATTCTTTATATAGCTCAACTAAGCCCGACATCGTACCATGATCGGTAACCGCCACGGCTTTCATTCCATCATCTTTAACAAATTTTACCAATTCAGGAACTTTTGTTAGCCCATCAAGAAGCGAGTAGTGCGTGTGATTATGTAAGTGAACAAAATCACTAGGAGAGAGCACCATTTTTATTTATCAGATTTTTTAGCTGTCTTAGTTTTTGGTTTTTCAGTTTTTTCTTTTTTCTCGACTTTTTTCTCAGTCTTTTCTTCAACCTTTTCACATTCACATTTTTCGTTGTCACAATAATCTTCATCTTCAAAGTCATCAAAATCTTCATCCTTCTGTATGCTCACCGAAACGAAACGACTAGCAATTGCTCCAACTAAAGTTCCAATTAATGCGCCAACAAAAAACTTACCGGCGCCACCACTTTTTTTGTCATTTTTCTCTGCCATCTTCAGGCTCCTTTCTTATATTAGTTTTTCTCATTTTAGCTCGCAAACTAGGATTAATATATTTTTCAACAAATAACTCGACTGCCCCACCAATAGAGGTCATCCCTTTAATATTCTCAACGATCCCGTTGGCATTTTTGGCGATATCTTGACCTTCGTCTACTATCTCGCCCATTTTTTTCACCAGACCAATTAATTTTGCAAAGAAAACGATACCAATCAGTAAAAATATAAATAAAGTGATACTCAATATTGCTACTAATATCCATTCTGCTATATTCATATTATCTCCTAATTAAATTATATCATACATTAATGTCTAGAAATAAACTTTTTTACATCTTCTGCGTAATCTGTTTCACTTAACACATATTCTAAGTGCGCCATAAAATAATTTTTTGGGTCTCCTGTGGTTATCCATTTGCCCTGACTATGTGCGACGATAACATCACCAATCTTCGCTAATTTAGTAATCGCATCTACCGTCCAAAGCTCGTTGTCTAACCCGGTGTTAGATGGAATTAAATAATCAAAAATTTCAGGCGTCAAAAGATAACGACCATAGCTTGTTAAATTGCTTGGCGACAAATCTGGTGTTTTTGGTTTTTCCACGATATGACTTAAAGTGCCATTTTCCTTCAAAGCAATCATGCCATATTTATGCCAGACCGATTCCGGCATTTCTTGCGCGGCAATTACGGCCTTTGCATTCGGATTCATCGAATAAGTACTAATTAACGTTTTTACGTCTCCTTGCCCTAAAATTAAATCATCACTATAAAGTACTACAAAAGCTGGGTCATTTTCCACGTATTTTTTAGCTGAAACAATTGGTGAACCATTACCATAAGGCAAATTTGAATCTTGTTCAATCACGGTAATTTTCGGAAAACCTAAAACCTCTTCAACGGATGAGAAACGTTCAGACTTACCCTGCTTGTCCAACAAATTTTTTACATTTTCTGCCGGGTTATGGAAATAATCTTCATAAATTTCTTTTGCCTTAGTATTCGGCGTGGCTACAATAATAATTTCATCGATACCAGCCTCGACACATTCTTCTACACAAAGTTGCATTACTGGTTTAGGGCCAATAGGCATCATCGCCTTAGGAATAGTTTTGGTGATTGGTAAATATCGACTAGCAAAACCCGCATCTGTAATTATCGCTTTCATAAGCCTCCTTAAAAACTAATTATATCATAGAAAATTAAAATACTATTTACGAGATTTCTTCGTAGATTTTTTACGATGTTCACTACGCGCAGCTTTGTCTTCTAGAATTTGTGCACGATTATGTACACTGTAGATTAAACTAGTTACACCAACAATTAACATATAAGTGCCAAAGAAGCGTACAAAAGTAGTAATTTCAAAATTTCCTGCATTTAAAATGACAACGCCTATCACGCAGCCACAAATCCCAGTTAGAATACGAATAAAGCGATCCGTTGGATCTATCGTCGATAAGAACCCATGAAAGATGTCGATAACTCCAGAAACTATTACGTACAAGGATAAAATGACTAAACAATAAGTTAAATCGTTATTAGAGAATATTAATAGAAGTATTGCTGCGACTATATCTATGAGTGCATCCATTATGGCATTTATCCAACCATGTTTTTTAACGGAGCCGTAAAGTGCTCCGACCGTGTCAATAATTCCCATAAATAGCAATAAAACGCTAACAGCCGCAATCATTTCATTAATATTGGATGCACCATTAAACAAAGTAAAACAACCAAACAATATGGCTAAAGTTCCTCGAAAAGCAAAAAGTAGCCAATGCTTATCTATGAATTTTTTATTCGTTTTCACCATGATGATATAATCCTTTTTAGTTATGCTTATTATATCATAAAATTATACATGTCGCAGTTTTTTGCGAATAGATTCCACGATTTTGGTTTTCTTATAAGCTAAAGGTCTCAAAATTAAATCGTGCGCCGGAGTGTATTTTAATTCTTCGCAGCCAAATGAGCGCTTAAACTCGCTCACTCCATAAAAACGGTGATTTTTTTCTTCTGCGCCTACGATTCCCCATAGATTATATCTAATACAGCCACGTTTTCTGGCCTCATCCATGGCTTCCATATGAAGAAGTGGTGCCGCCGAATACTTAGTACCAAGATCCGAAGAAACACCATAATGATAGCTAGTTTCTGCGCCATAAAAAATCATAAAATTCATCGCCAAAATTTCGCCATCTTTTTTGGCAATATACATTAAAACTTCGTCATTTTTAGAAAAAGCTTCAAATTGTTTTTTTAGAAATTCCTCTGAAAATGCCACGAATCCTTGTCTTTTAGCATGTTTCACTTCTAATTCATAAAAGGTTTTTACGATTTCTGGATTTCTGGAGGTCTCCACGCCAATTTCGGCCTTTTCGGCCTTACGCAGTTTTCGTCTAAAACCCTGCGAGGCTCCAGCTAAGATTTCTTCTCTATTTTTTTTCAAATCCAAAATTCCCGCATATTCTACCGACAAGTACATCGGCGCGCGTCTTAATTCTAATTTTTGCATCAATTTTAGAGATTTTTCAGACAATTCTAGTTGTGGGCGTATTCTTATGAAAACACAACTATGTATCAAACCCTGTTTTTTAATATCTAAGAACACTTTTTCTACGGTTTTTGTGTCTGTCCAATCCAAAATTGGCCCGCCGGCGATTGCTAAATAAGTACCACGTTTTGCGATTTCAACTACTCCAGCATAAGCTGCTAAAATTTTGCCTTTTTCATCTGTTAAAATCCTACGTACGACTTTTTTCCCACGTGCGAGATGAAATTCGTAGAAATCCCAAGATTGCAAGAAGTTGGATTCTTCATGTGAAATAATGAATTTGTCCCATTCTTCTCTGTTTTTAGCATCAATTAAATCTTTCATAAGCGGCGTCTTTTCTTTCTTGCTGTTTCTACAACATAGTTTTTTAGATATTTTATCTTTTTTAGCACTAAATCGTGTGCTGGCACATATTCTACAATTTCTCCACCAAACCCAGTTTTGAAAGTAGTTACCCCAGCGTAACGGTGGTTTGGTTGACCAGGCGGCGCAATCCCCCACAAATTAAAGCGCTGAATTCCGTCAGCTTTCAAATCTTTCATTGCTTGCCAAATTAAGGCATAGGCGCCAGGTAGCTTACGGTTCAAATTAGTTGAAGCCGCTTCATAATAATCTCCTTCCTTACCATCTTTGATAATTAGTCCATAAGCAATTTTTTCGCCCTCTGGTGTTTTTGCTATATAAATTTCGATATTATCTGAAAAAGCCTCTCTTTCGGCAAGCAGAGTTTTTAAGTCTGGCGGGATAAACTTCTGTCTTCTAGCAGTTTCGGCCTGTATACCTTCAAATTCCTTAAAAATTTCTTTAGAATTTGATTTTTCCACTTTAATTCCTAGTTTTTCAGCTCTACGTACCTCGTATCTGGTTTGTCTGCGCATATCAGCTAGGATCTCTTCTTCTGTTTTAGATAAATCTATAATCACTGTATGTTCTGCCGCTAGATGCATCGGTGATCTTTTAAGCCCCAAATCCGCTAAATTCTTTAAATTACCGTAATTTGCTCTCATTTGTGGCCTAATTCTAACAAAAACACACTTTTCTTTATTCGCAACCTCTTTGATTCTATCAAAGACTACTCTTCTTAAATCTCCATTTTGCCAATCCAGTAGTGGACCGCAAGGAATTTCTAAATATCGCCCACGTTTAGCATTCTTTACTATCATTAGAGCCCAGGCTTTACCGTCAAAATCCTCAATTATTACCTTTTCACCTAAAATTCCATGTACTTTAGCATATTTTGGCGATTGCAAAAAATTGGCCTCTGGAAACTTTTTTAAGATTTCTTGCCAATTTTTCTCTATATCTTTAGGCATTTCCCTCCTTTAGTAGATATTTTTTAATAATTTTACGCGCTGGCGCCAAATCTTTCTCATCATAATAAGTTGGCAAATTGATAATATGTTCCGCCACAAACACTGCCTGCGGACATTTTTCCTCAGGAAAATGGGCTTTTTTGTAGTATCTTTCTGGTGAAACTGGTTTTTCATACCAAAAGCCGTCAAAATAATAACCAGATTTTTTAAGTTCACTAAGTAATTTTTTACGGTCTTGCACCAGATAAAATTCCCTCAAAATACCTTCATTTTCAACTTTTAAATCCCCTATTATTTTTTCATAAGCTAATTTTGCTTGAAAAAAACCGAGGTGATTCTTCTTAAAATCTACTTCACCATCTGCAGATTTTCGCACTAGACCTAGCTTTAGCATTAAACGCATATACAACCCATGACAGCCTATATAACTTAACTTGCGATAAATTAGGCCTATTGTAGGATAAATTCGCGCTCTAAATTCATCTTTTTCGTCAAACTTATCACTTAAAACTGGTATTTCTGGCGATTTTTTACGTATAATTAGTGCTCCGCCTCCGCCAGCGTCATAGGCCTTCTCTTTGCCAAATGACAAAGCCACAATTTCGCCTACGGTACCGGCTTCGCGTCCATCTGGGTATTTTTGCCCCTGGCAGTGTGCTAGATCTTCTATCAATATTAGATCGTGTTTTTTACAAAACTTTTCAATTTCTTTAATATTTACCATATTTCCCAGAGTATTTTGCACAATAACCGCACAGGTATCCTTGGAGACTACCTTTTCTAGACTTTCAGGTGTAAAATTCAAAGTTTCAGGGGAAATATCAGCGTAAACTGGGGTTTTACCAGCAGCTTTTATTCCTTGTATTACCGCATGACAAGTAAATCCGTTGATTATTACTTCACCTTTTTCTTCTTTAACTCCATAAACTAAACCGGCCGCAATACTCGAGCGTCCATTTTTGGTCAAAATAACCTGTTCGCCTTTATAATGTTTTAGTAAATAGTCATGTAATTTATCGTAGTCTTCCCTGTTAGCTTTAGCTTTACGACGCCAAATCCGCTCTTTTTTCGAAATTCCCGCATTGGTACCTAGAAAATAATGTTTCATTTTTTCAACCTTTCTATTAAGGTGGTTAGAGCACGCGCTAATTCTTCAGGATTAGAAATATAGGGAGAGTGCGTCCAATTTGCATAAAATTTTAACTCGGCATTAGGGAGTTTTTCATATATCGCAGTAGCTTGGCGCGGTGGCGTGGTAGTGTCTTTTTTCCCCCATAAGATAAAAGTTTTTGCGGTAATTTTACTAAAATCAAGTTTTTTGTCGGATTCTAGCATATTCGTAAGAGTTTTTTTCATATTTTCTGGTGCTTTAGAATAATCAGTAGAACCAGTAATTTTATGAAAAGCTTTATCTACTACTGGGATTTTTTTAAGTGGTTTGCCGATTTTTGCCAATTTTTCTACAATTTGCTTTTTTAGAGATGCTTCATAAATTCCAGCGCTATCGAGTAAAATTAAATATTTTAATTTTTCTGGCTTATTTACGCAAAGATTAAGCAAAATCCTACCACCGTTAGAATGCCCTAGAGCAATCGCCCCATCTGGAATTTCTTGATTAGCCCACTTTACGTAATCATCAATTGTAAATTCCTTTTTAGATTCTTCTGTTAGGCCTGGGACATGAAGCATTTTTACACTAATGCCATTGTCTCTCAAAATTTCTATGGTGCGTTTCCATGGTTCTACTGTATAAGTCCAGCCGTGGATTATGTATAAATCTGCCATTTTCCTCCTTTTTTATTATTTCCGCACCTTATCATTTATGAATCTAACCCCCAATTTTTTCGTCTTTTTACCGATCCCTTATCGCGACGACAAAGTTTTTTAGCATCTTTAGGATTAGCGAGCAGCTTTTCAATAATCCATTCTAGGTATTGGCTGCCCTTAAAAATCAAGGTTTCGTTACCATGAATACGCTTCTCAATGTATTCAAGCGCCTTTTTAGGATCTAGGGTCGCTACTGCTGATACTCCTAATTTTTTGAGCTCAGGTGCAGTGTATTTCTTAGTGCGTTTACCCACCAAAATCACCTTATCTGGCTTTACGCTAGCAATTAATTTAGCTAATTTTTTATGTTCTTCTTCTGCCATTTCACCTTGATCAACGATATCTCCAATTACCAACCACTTATGCTCCGCATGCATTCTTTTTGCCATATCTAAAATTGAAGCCATCGAAATCATATGAGCATTATAAGTGCTATCTATAATATCAATACCTTTTTTGCCTTTAAAGTGCGAACTACGCCCAGGTGCATTTTTCAAATTTGTAAAATCAGGGTTGAATTTAAGTTTTAAATACTTCATTAAATCTTGAATTACGAATAAATTATAAGCTATATCTTTTGGTTCTGGGTGGTCAAAATGGAAAGTTGTGTCGCCGTAAGTAAAATCCGCAGAATCAGGATAAACCACATATTTTTTAAACTCGGACTTTTTGATAGGGATAACTTTTGTCTCTAATCCCTTTGTAGCTTCTGTCATAATCTTAGACTCGGCATCTATATAAACTCTTTTTGTGGTATTTTCTGGTAAATTTGTAAATTCGGCAGTGATTGCCTTCTCGATATCTTTATAATTTCCATTCTCGACTTCTTTTTCGAACTGTTCAGCATGAGAGAGCCCAATCGAAACCCAAATCGTAACCTCTGGTTTTAGCCACTCAGCCAAAAATTCTGTCTCGTGTGGACGCTCCCCATCAATTTCTACTACGTAAAATTCTTTTTTGCGGTGCGTAAAAATTCCAGCGAACGGCGCAGCTAAAATTAGCCAAATCCAACGTAATTTCGAACCTTTTACCCCTTTCAAACCTAATACATCAAAAGGCACACCGAAAGCCGAATTGGCGTCATGAGAATAATGCGCTTTTTTGCCAATTTCATGTTCAAGCATCTTCATCATGGTAGTTTTTCCAGCCGAACCGGTCACTGCAATCACGCGCGGATTCCAACGTTTAAACACTAAACTTGCAAAAAATTTAAAATATTTTGCCACAGAAAAGTAAAAACGCCTCTTGAAACGTGTAATAAATTTCATATAACTATTATACCACTAAATACGAACTAATAAAAGTATTTCCCCTAGGAGCATACAATAAATACCCCCTTTCGGGGGTATTTATTACATTTTGATTTCTGCGTCCACGCCAGCTGGCAAAGAAAGATTTTGTAGACTCTCGATAGTTTTTGGTGTAGCGTTCGAAATATCGATTAAGCGTTTGTGAACTTTCATTTCGAAAGCTTCGCCGCCAGTTTTATAAACGTGTGGAGATTTTACCACAGTAAAAGTTGAACGTTTGGTCGGTAAAGGAATTGGACCACTTATTGTAGCTCCAGTACGGATTGCGGTGTCTACGATTTGTCTTGCACTTTGATCAATCACGCGATGATCGTAAGCTTTAAGACGGATGCGAATTTTTAATCCTTCTGTTTTTTTGGTTTCTGCCATTTTTACCTTTCTTCTCTATAACCTTAGATAGATACTTAGATGACCTGTCGATAAGTTTTTAGAGATGGATAATTAATTTGTCTATATCTCCATTATAGCACACTTTTTGATTTTTTGCAAGTTTAACCTAAATCTTCAACTTCGACTTTGCTGGAAACTGGCTCTTCTAACATTTCCGGATGATTCAAAATATATTGCAACACTTTGCAAGATTTAGCAAAATAATAACCATCAGCAATACGCTCATCAAAATTCATCCCCCACTCACAAACTTTACGTATTTTCGACTTACCATTCTCAATGACCTCTTCATCGTGAATTTCCCCCATAGTAAGAAGCGATGACGAATTCCCAAAATCATTTATATTGTGGTAAATTGCTCCACAACCAATCGAGCCCAAATTCGAGACAATCATCGTACTGTAATAGAGGTTGTCTTTTGCAAATCCAGTCGGCAAAAAGCCTTTTTTATCCGTCCATTTAAAAAGTCCAACTAGTGGCACGCGCAAAACATTTGGCAATTTACCGAGAACGTCTATCGCTGAATTTGCTCCCTTTTTTTCTATACGATTTGACTTCTTATTGCGGAAACTATCTAATTTTTTCTTAACTTTATCGCGGATGGTGAAAATATTATCATTTTTATCTATCGGTAGCATCACCATCATTTCTTCCGAAAAATCATCAAATTTTACTTTTGCTACGAATGAAAGCACGATTTGGTTATGTTCGTACAAGTGGCGATTAGCTACGAAATAGTTCAATTTTGGTCGATTATAAACTGTGCGCGCGATTGCAGTAAGAAATGCGTAAAAATAAGTTAAATTTTGTTCATCTTTATTTTTTTCAATATATTTCACCAAATTCGTTAAATCCATTTTCCGGTTGATGTAAACATCGCTTACACTACGATTTGGTTTTAAGTCAATACTAATCTGGGCGAGTCCACTTAAATTGCGGATTCTTTTGGCGTCTTTGCGGTCGCCAAATTTTCTTTTCTTGTTCATAATTCTATTATAGCACAAAAAATAACCCCTAAATGGGGTTATTTTTTTAAGTAAGCTATTATTTAATAACTTTAGTGATGACACCAGAACCAACGGTTTTGCCACCTTCACGGATAGCGAAACGGTCATTGTTGTTCATAGCGACTGGAGCCAAGAGCTTCACATTGAAGGTAACTTGGTCGCCAGGCATTACAATTTCCTTGTCGGCTGGAAGTTCAACTTCACCAGTTACATCTGTAGTGCGGAAGTAGAATTGTGGTTTGTAACCCTTTGAGAATGGCGTATGACGACCACCTTCTTCTTTCTTCAAGATGTAAACTTGTGCTTCAAACTCGGTGTGTGGAGTGATAGAGCCAGGTTTGGCAATCACTTGGCCACGCTCGATTTGATCACGCTCGATACCACGAAGGAGTAAACCTGCGTTATCGCCAGCTTGACCTTGATCGAGAGTCTTATGGAAAGCCTCGATACCAGTAACGACGGATTTTTGTGTGTCGTGAAGACCAACGATTTCAACTTCGTCGTTAAGTTTGATAGTACCTTGTTCGATACGACCAGTAGCAACTGTACCGCGACCTTTGATTGAGAAAACGTCCTCAATAGGCATAAGGAATGGTTTATCTAAATCGTGTTCTGGGACTTCAAAGTATTCATCCATAGCTTTGATAAGTTCCATAATTGCATCTTCGTTCGCTGCATCACCCTCTAAGGCTTTAGTAGCAGAACCCTTGATGATTGGAGCGTTGTCACCATCGAAACCGTATTTGTTAAGAAGGTCGCGTACGTCCATTTCTACGAGCTCTACGAGTTCTGGATCAGCAAGGTCCATTTTGTTTAAGAATACGATGATTTTTGGTACGTTTACCTGGTGAGCAAGAAGTACGTGCTCACGAGTTTGTGGAAGTGGACCATCGTTCGCAGCAACTACGAGGATAGCACCATCAACCTGGGCAGCACCGGTAATCATGTTTTTGATGTAATCTGCGTGCCCTGGCATATCAACGTGCGCATAATGGCGCTTCTCAGATTCATACTCTTGGTGAGAAGTCGCGATGGTGATACCACGAGCCTTTTCTTCTGGGGCGTTGTCGATTTGATCGTAGGCAACAGCTTTGTTTACGTCAGTAGGAAGTTTCTTTGCAAGCACGTTAGTGATTGCAGCAGTTAAAGTGGTTTTACCATGGTCGACGTGACCCATGGTGCCAACGTTAATGTGTGGCTTGGAACGGTCGAAATTTGCCATTCTTTATTTTCTCCTTTTATATTATTATCTGTTTAGAGCACTAATAAAAACCAGCTCCAAACTTCTACTCTTATATTTTACATTATTTTTTTGCTATTGTAAAGGGTTTAGAGCGTTTTTTGATGATAAAAAATACCCCCGCAAATGCGGGGGCTAAGAAAAGAGAAAAAAAATGATGCTAGAGACCCAAAAGGTATTTTCTGGCCTCTTCAAACCTTTTTCGCTGGGAAGTGAGTGCAATGTTAATTATCTGACCTTTTTCATTATAATTATCACCACACCAGACGTTTAGTAGGTCGTATTGCGCTTTATGCTCTTCTTCTGGTACTTCTAGAGCGAACAGAGCGCTAAATAAACCTGCCGCAAATTGGAAGCGCAAAGTTTTGATTACCGATCTTGACATCGATCGGTCCGATACTATTTCTTCCAAATCTACGAATTCCCCAGTGGAATTCTTAATTTTTAAGCCGTCTACGATATCATGTATTTTTTCAGTTCCAATTTGGAGCTGGATGTCTCGAACAACTTGAAGTTGCTCTTTGTTCATAGACAGTCCATTCTGGTATATTAAATACCAATTTAGTATTGTCAAGCTATTATCCATGATAACCCCCCTTCATATATGATAATACCAGTAATATTATAATATAGATTTTTAATTTAGTCAACTAGAAATTTTGATAATAGAAAAGTGACCCCACATATGCGAGGTCAAGTAAATAAGGAAATGAATTAGAGGTCTAAGAGATAATTCCTAGCTTCGACAAACGTAGTATTTTTTCTTGAGAGACAAGCCTCGATTAGTTTAGACTTCTCGGAAAAAATGTTTCTACACCAATTCGACATTAAGTCGTAGTATATCTTACGCTGTTCTTTGTTCGGATCAATATCGAACAATGCCTGGAATATTTTTGTTGCAAATTTAAAACGCAAGTTTGCAATCGATACCCCATTTAAATTTTCTATTTCCTCTATCGCTAGATTGGATAAATAGATAGTTTTACCCGCTATTCCGTTCAAAGAAAGACCCGAAAGAATTTCCTCAATTTTCTTCTCACCAAGCTGTTTTTCTGCGAGCTTAACAATATCTAATTGTTCAGTAGATAGGTCTAGAATATTTAATGATATTAAGCACCGTTTTAGTATCGTTGTTTCCATAACAGCACCTCCTTTCCATATCGTAAAGGTACAATATTTAATCAAATATATTGTAGTGTAGTTTCAAAGATTAGTCAATATAATTGTAGGGTATTGACTTTTTTGAGCTTAAGTGGTATAATAGAAAGATAGCACATTAAAAGAAAGGAGGGGTAGTAGATGGAAAATATTCTATATATTTTGGCGCCAAAAGACGCCAAAATCAATGTACGCTCGAATAGAGTGTACGTAAATGATGTACCCATAGAGCTTAAGACCGAAGCCGAAGAGATAAGGTTCTTAAGGAAAAGCTCTGGGTGGTTTGGCCTAGGGGTATATTATGTATATAAAGAGGATGATTTTTCTAAAAAAGAATCCTCTTCGGTACTAATATGCTCCAGGGATGATATTATCCCTGGAGAAGATGAAGCGAATTATTTTGCACTAAATAGTGCAAACAATTTGCGATCTATGATTATGTCACCAACAGGAAAAGATTATGTAAACTTTTTCCTGGGTGACAGCCCAGCAACATTTAATGTTCGCTTGGGGTTATTCCAACAGCCGGCGATTGCCTAGCGACTAAGAGTTGCTAAGGCTTGCCATAATTATATTTCCTTCTGAAAAGGCGGTCTTTAGACCGCCTTTTCTCATGTTTATTTACTATTTCGTTTTTCGATAATTTCTTGTGCTACATTTGGTGGAACTTCCTCGTAAGTGCTAAGCTCCATCGAAGAAGCTGCACGCCCCTGAGTCATACCACGCAAATCGCCAGTATAGCCAAAGAGATTAGCAAGCGGACAAAACGCTTTAATTAATTTAGCGCCGCCATTTAAATCTTCCATTTCATCAATACGACCACGGCGTGAGTTGATATCACCAATTACGTCACCCATGAATTCTTCTGGGGTAGTAATTTCAAGTTTCATTACAGGCTCGAGCAATACCGGATTGGCCTTTTTAATACCTTCGCGGGTAGCAAGCGCACCAGCTAAAGTAAAGGCGAGCTCACTAGAGTCAACATCGTGGTAAGAACCATCATATAGTGTAGCTTTTACATCTACTACTGGGTAGCCAGCAATTACACCACCATTAAGGGTGTCTTCCACACCTTTTTGGACTGGTTTGCGATATTCTTGTGGAACCACGCCACCTTTAATTTGGTCGATAAATTCAAAGCCTTTGCCAGCTTCGTTTGGCTCAAATTTAATCCAAACATCGCCATACTGACCACGACCACCAGACTGCTTGATGTGTTTACCTTGCGCCTCGGCAGTACCGCGAATAGTCTCACGATAAGCCACTTGTGGCGCACCGGTATTAGCTTCTACATTATGTTCGCGTTTCAAACGATCAATGATAATTTCTAGATGTAATTCACCCATACCAGAAATGATAGTTTGTCCAGTTTCCTCATCGGTGTGAACGCGGAAAGTTGGATCCTCCTCAGCCATTTTAGAGAGACCAATGCCCATTTTTTCTTGGTCGGCTTTGGTTTTTGGTTCCACGGCGATCGACACTGGTGGATCTGGGAACTCGATAGATTCAAGCAAAATTGGACTTGTTGGCTCACAAAGCGTAGTACCGGTAGTACATTCCTTTAACCCAACTACCGCGGCAATATCGCCAGCGCGGATTTCGGAAATTTCCTCGCGTTTATCGGCGAACATACGCACTACACGACCTACGCGCTCTTTGTTCCCTGTTGTAGCGTTCAAAATATAAGAACCAGATTTAAGAACACCAGCATAAACACGAATAAAGATTAACTTACCTACAAACGGGTCGGTTGCGATTTTGAAAGCAAGCGCAGTTAACGGTTCTTTATCATCGGCTTTGCGTACAATTTGGTCACCAGTTTTTGGATTCGTACCAACAGTTTGACCTTGGTCACGATCGAGTGGTGATGGCAAATAGTCAGTCATAAGATCTAGAACTTTCTCGACAATTACACCACGGCCATCGCCACCAGTCACTAGGAAGAAATCGCCATCCAGCACGCGTTTTCGAAGTGCAGATTTAAGTTCGTCTACGGTAATAGCTTCTTCACCTTCGTTGAAGTATTTTTCCATTAAAGCTTCGTCAGCTTGCACGGCTTCCTCAACGAGCATTGCGCGAGCATTTTTGGCCTTTTCTTTCATATCTTCTGGAATTTCGCCTACAGTAAGTTCTCTGTCAGCGTAATCTTTGTAGGTGTAGGCTTTCATATCAATCAAATCTACTACGCCACAGATTTCTTTTTCGAAACCAATTGGCAAGTGGATTGCTACGGCATTTTTAGACAAACGTTTGTGGATAGAATCAAGCGATTTATAAAAATCACCGCCGATCTGGTTGATTTTGTTTACAAAACAGATGCGTGGCACACCATATTTAGTAGCTTGGCGCCAAACAGTCTCGGATTGAGCTTCTACGCCCATTTTTCCATCAAACACCACTACAGCACCATCAAGCACGCGCAAGGAACGTTCTACCTCAGCGGTAAAGTCGATATGTCCCGGAGTATCAATGATGTTAATTTTGTGACCTTTCCAAGTAGAAGTTACCGCGGCGGAAGTAATTGTAATACCGCGTTCCTTTTCCTGCTCCATCCAGTCGGTCTCAGCACCGCCGGTGTCGCCTTTCACTAAGTCAATTTTATGTTTAAGCCCAGTACGATATAAAATCGCCTCGGTAGTAGTAGTTTTACCCGCGTCAATATGAGCAATAATTCCCACATTTCGCAGTTTGTTTAGATCTTTGATATCCGTAGCCATATGCTCCTTTGTTAATATTATTTTCTGCTTTTACGAGTTCCACACTCAAAAAGAATACAGATTTATTTTATTTTACCATAGTTTTAAGAATTTTGGTAGAGGTTTTATGGAATTAGCTAAGTTTTTTGCGTAGAATTTCTTGCACGCTGGATGGATTTGCTTTGCCTTTGGATTCTTTCATTACTTGCCCTACCAAAAATCCGATTACTTTTTCTTCGCCAGCTCGAAAATCGTCTTGCGCTTTTTTAGTTTCCGGCTTTGCCAAAACGGCATCAACGATTTTTTCTAGCGCCCCTAAATCATTCTCCTGGATTAAGCCTAATTCTTGAGCGATTTGTTTGGTCTCGCGATTTTTCATCTGCGGGTCAAACAAACGTAAGAAAACTTCTTTTGTAGCAGTAGAACTTAATTCTTTCTTTTCATTCATTTTTGCAAGTTCTTTTAAGTTTTCCGCTGAAGGTAAATTATTCAAATACTCTGCCGATTTTTCCTCGGCTAACAGTACCGATGTGAATAAATTGGCGATCAATAAAATTGCCGAATGCATCTCATTGAGGACCTTAGGCTCGGCCGAGCGGCCTTGAGCGTGTCCGAAATGAGATACGAAGGCAATTTTGTTTAGTTTGACCATTAATGTTGGATAATCAAGCAAAACTTCTAACGTGTCATCTGGAATTATGTCTTTAAATTTTTCACGATAATCGCTCGGCATCAACGGAAAATCTAATAACTGTTTATCAATGTATTCTTGCGACAAGTTAATCGGTGGAATGTCTGGCTCCGGCATATAACGATAATCTTTTGCCTCTTCTTTAGAACGCTGCGGGGTAGATTCACCCAAACTATCATTCCAGCCACGAGTCTCTTGGCGGATTTTCTCGCCTTTTTCTAACAGTTTAGTCTGTCTTTTAATTTCAAATTCTACAGCTCTTTCTACTGAACGGAATGAATTTAAGTTTTTAGTCTCGGTACGCGTGCCAAGTTCCTTGTCATCTTCTTTCGCTAAAGACACATTCACGTCAAAACGCATATTACCATTGTATAAATCGCCATATGAAACTCCTGCAAAAATCATCAGCCGCCAAAGTTCCTTACAATAATCATGTGCATCCTTAGCGGAATGAATATCCGGCATCGACACGATTTCAATTAGTGGCGTATCCACACGGTTTAAATCCACCAATGAATAATTATCAAAATGGGTTAGTTTGCCGGCATCACCCTCAAGGTGTGCATGTTCAATACGGATTTTTGTGCCACTCGGGAGTTCTACATAACCTTC
>JAZLJU010000039.1:0-2187 GCA_045618065.1 Candidatus Nanosyncoccus sp. | reverse complement strand
CCAATTCACTTGCCGAGAAGTCGTAATATAAAAGTTTTCCACAGGCTCATCAGCCATAATTTCCCTGTTAAATACAGAGTTTTCCACAGGAGGATGAATTACTTCTGCTTCTCTATTATAATATTTTTTAATCTGCTCCTTGGCATATTCCGAAATTGTCACAAAATAATCTGGCCTCGCCGCTGCTTTTTTATCAGCCTTCCTTAACGACTTTACTAGCATTTTAAAAAAAGTTCTTACTATTGGATCTAGCGCCCCAAACCCAGGATTTTTCACATATTCATCATACATTTGCCAATAATATTGCGTTGGCACATGACAATAACAAATATGCACTGCCTTGCCCTTTTTAATTGCCTTCGCTTCCGCGCCAGTCACCGATATAATTACATCATATTGCGATAAATCTAAATGCTCAAAATATCCCTGTCGCATCACCCCCATCACTTTACGCAGCTTACTCGGAAAAGCCTGCAAATATCCTGTTTTTACCACGGCACCAGAAAACCAATCTATCCCCTTTTCATCATATTTTGAAGTATAAATTGGCGCCTCCGGAAATAACTTATGTAATTCTAACAGCACCTTTTCTGCGCCACCCACATTAGTTAGCCAATCACACACCAAAGCTACTTTTAAATCTTTTTTCATTTCGCACCCTCGCCCTTAAACACCGTTACAATTGTCCTAAAGAAAATTTGTAAATCTAGTAAGAGCGACCAATTTTTCACATAATAAATATCTAGCGACCTTCTTTCTTCAAATGAAATATCTTTTCTGCCAGACACTTGTGCCAGCCCAGTCAAGCCAGACTTCACGGTCAAAATCAACGAACGATCCCCGTAAGTCCGAAGTTCATTCGGCAGTAACGCACGCGGCCCAATTAACGAAATATCACCTTTTAATATATTAAACAATTGTGGCAATTCATCAAGCGATGTCCGCCTCAAAAATCTACCAATCTTTGTAATTCGCGGATCATTTTTCATATAATCACCATTTTCACGATATTTTTTTATAAGCTCTGACTTCCCCATTTTGAAAAACGCTTCCTCAGCCGTCATCCCACTATACTCTGGTCGCATTGTACGAAACTTATAGCACTTAAATTTTTTATTATAACGTGATAAACGATAATCACCATAAATCGCTGGCGCCTTAAAATCAGAAAACTTAATCAAAAGCCAAATAATCATCATTGGAATAATTGCAATAACTAACGCCACTACACTAAACAAAATATCAAATAAACGCTTAATCACAGCATACCCCCCAGATAATGGCGTAGTCTTTACTAACACCGAAGGGGTATTACCAATAAGTTCCATTTCACCAAAATGTGAAGATAGCGCTGTCTCGCTTGGCACAAAATAATATAGTAAATGATGATTTACCGCTTGCTTATAGACATATTCCGTATTTTTTTCATCAGTCTGAAAAATTACATCCACCTCGCCACTTTTTAGCGCATCTTTGAGCGATGATTTTTGATATTTGCCCAAATCTTTTGGCACATATTTTCGATTTGCCACCACCGCCGCCAAACGATAACCCGATTCTGGAAACGCCGCAATATAACTCGCTAAATATTCTGTATTTTTATTATTTCCCATCACCACTACACGCTTCGTCCCATAATCTTTTTTAAACACTAATTTAGTAATCCATCTGATCAACGTTCTCTCTAGCACCAAAAATACAAAACATAAAATCATGGCATATATAGCCACGACTCTTACTGGAAAAAGATTTTCTTCTGTAAAAAATCCATAAGTAATCAATGCCGACACCCCCAGTACTGCGGCCAAAAAGATTCTAAACAACTCTGGTAATTTTGACTTGCCCAAGAAAATATTTTTTTTGTAAAGTCCTAATGCAGCTAAAATAATAATCCAAACTGGTACCAAAAACACTACCGACATCGTAAAATTAAATAACTCAGATTCAAAATAATATGGTCGCGACCCAAGATGTGTTCGTATAAAATAAGCAAGTGCAAAAGCCAGCACAATCGCAATAATATCACCTACAATCAAACAAAATCTTAATACATAATCAGATTTCTTTTGCATGAACTTATTATAACATATTTAAGCCCTATTACTCAACCGTAACCGATTTTGCCAAATTGCGGGGTTGATCCACATCATATCCCTTAGAAAGGGTAATATAATACGCCAAAATTTG
>JAZLJU010000038.1:0-30510 GCA_045618065.1 Candidatus Nanosyncoccus sp. | reverse complement strand
TTAAATCGGTGGATTTCTTGAGGTTTTTCTGATTTGGGTTTAAGAGGTCGTTTGTAAATGGCTCGATGCGGAGGAAGAAAGCGTGCTGATTTTTTGCTAATTCTTTTAGGGATTTGAGTGCTTGGTTGAAGCTGGTTTTATCCTGAGCGACGGGACCGTAAGGACAATAGAGGTAATTCCCTACTGGGGTTTTGGTTAAAATCGCTAGATATTGGAAATTTTCATTCTGTTCAAAAAAGCTAGTCTCACCTAAGTCACTCTGTAATTTTTGCCATTCCTTACTTTGGGTTATCGGGATTTTCATAATTTCATTATACCATATGTTTCTGTGAAATTTATTGACAACATAAGCATTATATTTTATGCTTATGCAAAACTTACCGACTAAGCACTTAGACGGCTTGCAAATAAGGTTCTTCCACACCAACTGATCCCTGTTTAGCGTCCTCAACTCGCGTACTTTTTAGAATTTACGGGATGCTAGTTGTTGATTTCATTTTAGCGCAAGCGATTTGTTTTGTCAAGCGTGGTTGCTAGCGGGTGTGGTTGCTAAGCATAAGATGTTTGAAGGTATTTTGGAAAATTATTTTGGTGGAAAAAAATGGGGAACTGTAGTGGAAAATTTTAGAAATTTTGGCGGAACCGTGTGTCGTGATAGAATGTTTTTATGGCATTTATTCGAAAATTTAAGACGACCTCTGGTGCAACTGGGGTGCAGGTGATCTATAAACAGGGAAGTAGGGTGGTAAAAACCGTGCATGTGGGGTCGGCAAATTCGGAAAATGGGCTGAAAAAACTCCTGCGCGAGGCGCAGGGAATTATAGATGCGGATAAAAATCCGCTGTTTGATCTGAAGAAGTTTGATAAAAAGTAGTTGTGGTTTTTAATACATGTGATATAATGTGGTTAGAGACCTAGCGCGCTAGGTTCACTAAGTCTCTAGTTGGGTTTGAATCGTTAGCTTACACTAACGATTCTTTTTGGTTTTACACCACTTGAAATTGATACGTAAACGTATCGTGATTTGGATGTGCCATAATTTTAATCTTATGGTTATGCCAGTTCCTTTCCAAGGGCTTTTAACTACCAGCTAGCCGTTTACTAAAGTCCCCACTACTACCCTGAATCCGCACCTAAAAATTCAGAATTACAGGCTCTAATAAACCCCAAATTCCCAACCTGGCGACAAGATATCATACTGATATAGAAAAATCAACCCTCTAAAAATAGTTATGGTTTAGATAAGAGAAAGTTGGGTTTTGAGGCGGGAAATGAGAGATTCTTTCTCTTTAATGGCATCTTTGGTTTCTTTGACTAGATGAGCTGGAGCTTTGTCGACGTAATTTGGGTTCATCATGCGGGCGTTTAGAGCGTCTAGCTCGCGACCGACGGCAAGGATTTTCTCCGTTAGGGCATCTTTGTATTCTCTAACGATATGCTCTGGGACATCGAGGTAAAGTTCGTGATTAGCGAGAGCCAATCTGAGGCCTCTAGGAGCGCCAGAAAGGGAAGTGACAGTTGGGACCTTGGTAAGAGCCTTAACTAAGAGCAAATTATCGTCCACGATGCTGTCATTATCATACATAAGCGCATATTTTTTGGCGTTATTGGTGCCTGGAAGGGCCTGTAAGGTGCCTCTAACCTCAGACACGATAATGATTAAGCTTTCAAATTCTGATGCCGAAATTGGGTCAAATTTGAGCTTTTCTGGCCATTTAGCGTTGATAATGAACCCTTCGGTCCAAGATAAGTTCTGCCAAATCGTCTCGGTAACGAATGGGGCGAAAGGATGGAGCATGATTAAAATTGATTCAAGAGTAGTTTTCAATAGCGGGATGTTTTTGTAGATTTTTTGGCTTTCCAAAAACCAGTCTGCGTATTTATCCCAGATAGTTTGATAGAGAGTTTCGACGGCCTCGGCGAAACGATATGATTTGATGCAATCCTCTATAGTTTTTTGGCAATTGTTGAGTTCGCGGCAAATCCAGTCTTCGCCCATGTTGTCGGTAGTGCAGTAGTCCGGGATAATACTATCTCGGGTCGCGTCGTTTTCAGATTTTGAAAACACGTCTTTCTCGGAACGCTCCCTCGCGCCCGTCGTTACGGGGCTCGGTCGCTCCGTAATCGCCCCGTCGGCGATTATGCTCCTCGAAAGAGTGTTTTCTAAAATCTCTTCACCATCATCTACCATCGATTGGATGAGGCGGGAGATGTTCCAGAGTTTGTTGCAAAGATTGCGGCCAGAAATGACACTATTTTCAGAGAAAGCTTGATTCATGCCGGCAGAACGACCTCTTAAAATGCCTAGTCTGAAGGCATCGGAGCCATATTTGGTGACCAAATCCATTGGATTGATAACATTGCCCTTGGATTTGGACATTTTTTTGCCGTGAGCATCGAGCACAAGGCCATGGAGATAGACTTCCTTAAACGGAACTTCGCCAGTAACGTAAAGTCCCATCATAATCATGCGCGCAACCCAAGCGAAAAGAATATCGGCGCCGGTTTCCATGACATTAAGCGGGTAATATGGGGTAGGATAATCTTCAGACCAGTCGGTACAGACGATTGGCCAATGAGCGCTAGAGAACCAAGTATCAAAAGTATCCTCGTCGCGGACATATTTAACACCGTTTTTCTCGATTTCCTTAAGATGAGTGCGACGATCAAAAATCCAGTCTGGCATATTGGTTGCATCCTCAGACGCCTTACGGAACATCGGAATTGCAATACCCCAAGGGATTTGGCGAGAAATGTTCCAATCTTTGAGGTTTTCGAGGTAATTAATCAAAACTTTTTGCTTGTTTTCTGGATAAAATTTGATTTCATTATTATTGAGATGCTCGATGGCGGTTTTAGCGAGCCTTTCGACATCTATAAACCATTGCTCTTTGAGCATTGGCTCGATGACGGTATCACACTTATAACAATGTGCGACAGAGTGGACGATTTTTTTCTCGCCTACGAGTAAACCTTGCTCTTTTAAATCTTTGAGAGCTTTTTTGCGGCATTCCATAGTGGTGAGACCGAGATATTCATCTGGAACATTAATCATATGTCCATCTTCGGAAATAACTTGAATACGCTCGAGATTATGACGCTCGCCGACCTCGAAATCATCGAAATCGTGGGCTGGAGTGATTTTGACAGCGCCGGTACCATAGGCTGGATCGGCGTGTTCATCGGCGATAATTGGGATTTCTCTATCTGTTAATGGAACTTTGACGGTTTTGCCGATTAAATCTTTGTAACGCTCGTCGCTAGGATTCACTGCAATGGCGGTGTCGCCGAAGAGGGTTTCTGGGCGAGTGGTAGAAATAATAATACTGGAAGCCAAAGATGCGTCTTTCTCGGAACGCTCCCTCGCGCCCGTCGTTACGGGGCTCGGTCGCTCCGTAATCGCCCCGTCGGCGATTATGCTCCTCGAAAGAGCATCTTCTGGCTTCTCTGTTAATTCATACACAATATCCCAGAGAGTGCCGGTTTCGTCTTGATGGTCTACCTCTATATCCGCGAAGGCGGTTTGGTGCTTTGGGCAGAAGTTAACGAGTTTTTCACCTCTGTAAATTAGCCCGTCGTTCCACATCTTTTCGAAAGTCGTATAAACACGATCGACAACGTTTTCATCTAGAGTAAAAGTAAGGTCTGGCCATGAGCAGGAAGCGCCGAGAGCGCGAAGCTGAAGCTCCATGTTGCCGCGTTGCTCAGCGACAAAATCCCATACTCTAGCGTAGAGCTCATTGCGGTCGTATTCAAAGCGAGTGTGGCCCTGCTTTTCGAGAGCTCTTTCGTAAACCACCCAGGTTTCGAAGCCAGCGTGGTCCGCCCCTGGAATATACCAAGCGGAATTACCCCTTAAGCGATAGTAGCGAGTGAGGGAATCCTCGAGAGCGATAGTGAGGCCATGACCGATATGCAAATTGCCGTTGGCGTTTGGGGGTGGCATCACAATACTGAAAACATCTCCGTCTAAAAATCTATCATCCCCCCCATTACCATCATCATCTACAGGGATGGTGGGGACTTTTGGTGCAAAAACATTGCCAGCTTCCCAAGCTGCATAAATATCTGATTCATATTCCCCCGGTTCATAACTACTCGCAAATTTCATAAACCTATTATACTACATTACTCTATTTATATTCGAGAGTTTGACGGATTTGTTCAAATTCTTCGGGAGTTAAATCGAGCGTGCGGCCATGGACCCAAGTTTCGTCAAAAGGAACTAGGTGAACATGCGCGTGGGGAACATCGGTACCGATAACTTTGAGTAAGGTTCGCGCGTTTAATTTTTCTTCCATATTTTTGGCGAGTTTTTTGGCAGTAGCCATGAGAGCTTCGTAATCTTCGTCTGGCAAATCGTAGATTTTGTCGACCTCGTTTTTAGGCACTACTAGAGTGTGTCCTTTAGATTCTGGGTGAATATCTAGGAAGGCGTAGGTTTTGTCGTCTTCGTAGATTTTGTAGCTTGGGATTTCGCCGTTAATGATTTTTGTGAAGATGCTTGGCATTTGGTTTTCCTTTCTCTAATTTTTTAATGATTAAATAGTAAATTTCGGAGAAAACGAAGGCAAAAGCGAGGGCGCCGACCACATCAACTGGCCAGTGCATACCACAGAGGACGCGACCGATACTAACGAGCGAAATTAAAATCACCATGATGATTTCTAAAATAATGCGCGTGGTGCGATTTTCGACGTATTTAGGCAGCGCGAGAATGAGAAGAAAGAAAATTGTGGCGACAGTCATGACGTGGGAAGAAGGGAAAGATGGAATACCGGAGCCGTCTGGGCGAGTGTTGATAACGAAGATTTTATCGAAGAAGAAATAGGTGCCAGTCATAAGTAAGAGCGAAAATGGTATCCAGATGAGGCGGGCATCAACCTTTTTGAGAGATTTTCGCGTGATCCATTGGCATAGCCCAAGAATTGCGAAAATTCCAAGAGCGATAATTGATATTGCTACGATAATGTTTGTGATAAGTTCCCAATCCATGATTTTATTATACTACAAAAATAGCTTTTGGTAAGTGAATGTTCGAGTAGGGTGGGGAATCTTCCGTATTTTAATAAAATATGCTATAATTGATGTATGGAAGGCAAGCTCTAGAAACTTGCCTCAAATGGTACGGTGAATCGCCTTAACGGCGATTCATTTTTGTCTTCCGACCGTAGCGTAACGTTATGGTTAGCACAAATCGGAAGAACCTGATTTGTATCTTCATAACTATTACCCTTTCTTTTAGTTGATTCTAATCGACAAAAAGGAGCCAAACTTATCTAGAATCGGTAAAGCTCCCGCCAGAACGCAGAAAATAGGCGAATACCTTCTGCTAATGCGAGCTCTACCAGACAAAATTTTAACGAACCACGAGGCAATATAATCATAGGTAATTATAAATTGCAACCCCTTATTATGGGAGTAAGCTCAAATAAAAAGTTATTGGCATGTAATTTTAGAACTCTGATACACTATATGTAGTGTACCATATCTAGTGTGCTAGATATGGTGTGTCTCACAAGATTCTCCCCTACCGCCTTTGTTAAAATTGAGTGTAATATTAAACAAAGGAGGAAAATGAATCTAAAATCCATCGCTTTAGATTTTGAAAAAAATAACCAACAATTTTTGCAATTTGTCGACTCAACAAAAGGATACAAACGTATTTACGATCATTCGGCAATTATTTTCAAACATGACATTGCGCCATCTATTGGCTACAAAACCGCCAATCTTCAACCCGACATTTTAAGTACAAAAACCAAAGCCACCTATGGCTCCATCTCGTTTAAAAATTTCGATAATCTCGCTGAAAAACTCCAAAAAATCGGCATCAAAGAATATAAAAAAAAGAATATGCCAGGTCTAATCTACTATAAACTACCGAAAAAATACAGCCAAAATGAAATCGAAGAAATCGCCAAAAAACTCACCGAAGAAAAAAATCAAATCAGCAAAATCATCAGCGTCAAAAACCCTAACCCAACTTTATTTTTTCACTTATTAACTTTGGAAAAAACCATCTATGAAAACTCCAAAAAATTCCACGAGATTGCCCGCACCACTATCGGTCAAAAAATCGTTAATCTATCTTGTGAATGTCTTGATTCTTATCTTTTACACGCTAACTCAAATCAAAACAATTCTAAACTTCTCCAAAAAATCCAAATCAATTTACTGATGCTACGCTATAAAATGAAAACCATCGAAAATCTTAATCTTATCGAAACCAAAAATCTCCGTCGCATCCTAGACGAAATAGTTATTTTAGAACAAATCACAAACAAAGAAATCCAAAAAATCCTAACAGCAAACTCGCAAAAATAAATTAAACAATCAAAAGGACAATAAAATGTTTGAAAACTATTTAGCCGAACAACTTTTTAGAGCTTATCAAGAAGCCAGAAAAGGCAAACGCAAAACCTTCGACGAGCATAATTTCGAGCTCAACGATGCTAAAAATCTCTACAATCTCAGAAAAGATATTTTAAACCGCACTTATCTCCCCAGTCCTAGTGAAGCCTTCATCATTCATGACCCAGTTATTCGCGAGATATTCGCCGCACCATTTCGTGACCGCATCGTCCACCATTTTATTTATGATGTTACTTATAACTGGTGGGATAAGCGTTTCATTCCAGATTCCTATTCTTGCCGCGAAAATAAAGGTACACTCTATGGTATCAAACGATTTGAAAAACATGCTCGTTCAGCATCTAACAACTTCAAAAATCCACTTTTTATTGCTAAGCTAGATATTCAGGGTTATTTTATGAGTCTTAAAAGAACCCGCCTATACGAGCGTGCTGTTTGGGGTTTAGATAAACAATTCCAAAATGACAAAAATCAACTCTATTGGACTATCCGTTTCTTATGGGAAAAAGTCATTTTTGATGATCCGGTCAAAAAAATGCGTATTCGTGGCAAATGGAAAGATTGGGAGAAACTCCCTAAAAGTAAAAGTCTTTTGCATCAACCACCAGGTCAAGGCATCGTTATCGGTAATCTCACCAGCCAACTTTTAAGCAATGTTTATCTAGATCAATTAGATCGTTATGTCACTTTCGATTTAAATTATAAACACTATGGTCGATACGTAGATGATTTTTACATTATTGTAGATTTAAAAGATAAAAACAAACTACTAAATGACATCCCCAGAATCGAGGCTTATCTCAAAATGATTGGTCTTGTTCTTCATCCAAAGAAACGTACCTTCGTTACTTTAGACCAAGGAGTAAATTTTTTAGGCTCTACCCTTTATAATGGCTACAAAATCCCAGGCAAACGTCTAAAAAGCAACACCAAAAACACTTTCATCCATTTTGCCGAAGGACATGCAGATATTGAGTCTGTTGTGTCGTATCTAGGCCATCTCAAACACCTAAATAGTCGCACATTTTTGCAAGCGCTTTTTGATAGCCTAGGTTGGGATTACGAAAACCCCAATGATTATACTTAATTACGTTCATTGGGAAATCGAGGACTCTACTCAGCCACACAACGAACACTAAACCCGTTGTTGCGATTGTTGTTGTCCTGAGGGTTCACGTTGTCCGAGTTGAAGTTCAAGTCGTAAGCGTTCGACGATGAGAAGACCGAAGACGACCACACGTTGCCGTTGTTGCCCGAATTGTTCAAGCTACCGGAGTTGACGTTGCCAGCACGCGAAAAACACAATCTCAAAAAAGTTCACATTGTGCCCATCATGACCTTAGCCGCAATGGAAATATCAACCGACTACACTTGGTTTTTCAAGTTTTCACCGGGGAACTTTTGATTTCCCGTGGAGTCTTCTTGGAATGTGAGCTTAACCTCGGAATTCCAATTTACAGAAAAGACCCGCAGCCTTATGCTGTAATAGTATTATACCACATTACAGCAAAATTGCAGTTTAACATTAGAGTACTGCGAATGGGGGAAATCGGGGACTCTACTCAGCCACACAACGAACACTAAACCCGTAGAGGCGATTGAGGCTGACCTGAGGGGTCACGTAGTCCGAGGTGAAGTACAAGTCGTAAGCGCTCGAGGACGAGAAGACCGAAGACGACCACACGTAGCCGCCGTAGCCCGAACTGCCCAACCTACCGGAGTAGACGTAGCCAGCACGCGAAAAGTATAGAGGCTGCTTAAAGAGTCCTTGGTCTGTGCTGGTAGAGCCACCATTGTATAAAGTGTTTAGGGTTTTGAAATCACCGTTAGTTCCATCATAACCCATTGGTAAATGCCAGCCTTTAGGACAGATGGAGTTCTGTGCTGTAGTATATTGTGTAGTGAGGGAGTTAGAACTATTAGAAGCAATCGCAGCAGACCAGTTGTAGTAGTTACCCACATGGCCATGTTCAGCGTTAGGGGTTGTACTGGTGGTGTCTGGAGTGTTTTTGAACTTATCACAGGCTGTAGTGAGGTAGTTACATGTAGAGCTAGAGAAGTAAGTACCAGTTTGGTAAACATTACCTACATCTACGGAATATGGAGCACTGTTATCGTTAGACCAGCCAGAGATAGAGCCAGAAGTGCCAGTAGTGGTTTTGTTATTAGTAGCGTTTATAGTAGTCCTTAGTGGGGTATAGGAGATTACGTCGCCACTCTTAGAATAGCCACTAGAATAGGCACCGGAACCAGATACGTTAAGGTCTGTATCTTCACTGGTGAGAGCAGTAGTATCAGAAAGATTCAAATCTAGGTTTTGCGTCATCCAGACTTGGCTGTCTGTGCAGCTAGCCAGAGTGCCGGCTGTACAAAGTCTAGTAACCCAATAAGTTTTACCGTCTCTTTCATCTACGGTTTGGATAGAGTCGCCTACATTCGGGAGTTCGGTATCTTGCCATTCTAATACATCCTGCATATATGGTGGGATAGCATTAGTTACTGCGGCAACAATGAAAGAATTACTGTAGCTGCCAATTGCGGTTTCACTGCCTACTTTGGTGGCTATAGCTAGGTTATATTCGTTGTTTTCTGTATTGGCAGAATCGGTAATGTCTAGGATGTCTTCTGTGGTGGTAGGGCCTGGGAGGTAGTAGCCGGCGGTGTAGTCTGTAGTGCCGTGTTTTACCGTGAGATTATTCCAGGTTGTACCGTTCTTTTTGGTTGGTTTATAACCCCAAGTGCCGGTCGTGAAAGATTCTATGGTGGATTTTTGTTCACTGATGGAATTTATTTTTTTGGTGTCGTCTGTACCGTTTAGTTTGAGAGATGGAGCAGTGCTACTGGTACTCTTTAGTGATAGTGTGTAGCCAGAAGTGCTATCTGTTTTAATACTGATGTTGGCAGTGTTGGTGCTGGAAGTAGCTATAGTGCCACTGGGATTAGTGGGCAGTACTGTAGTAGTAATGTTATCTGTTACGCTCATTGTGATGGTCGCGGCATAAGCGGTTTGAGTGGAGAAAAAAGCGGCGCAGAAAATGATAAATACTGCAACACTTTTTATTAGATTTTTTGATTCCACTTTAGATATTTTTTTCATGCTGACCTTCTTATGCTTTTTATTATAACACGCTTTTTGATTTTGCACCAATAAAAATAAGGTCTAGCGACCTCTTTTTATTTTGGTATGCCCGACAGGATTCGAACCTACGACCTTTTGCTCCGCAAGCAAACGCTCTATCCAGCTGAGCTACGGGCACATGTGTGGATGCTTAAAACATCCACCCAGAAATTAAATGAACATCACCTGAGGTGACGACCTTATTATATCATATTTTTGAGATTTTGGAAGAAAATTATAGAAATTTTAATTTTAGCATAAACTTTGTGATATCATAAAAGTAACATTACCTAATTTAGGAGAATTATGGAAAATAAAGAAACGCAATTTGCGAATGAAACACCTGGCCCAGAGCAACCAATAAATAATATGGAGCAAATGCCTGCTCAACCGGTAACGCCTATGGAACCTATGCCGGTGCAACCTGCAGAGCCTATGCCGGCTCAACCTGTGGAACAAACACCAGTTCAACCTGTAGAGCCTATACCGGCTCAACCCGTGGAACAAATGCCGGCTCAGCCAATGGAACAATCCCCTATGCAGCCTATGGGAACTATGGGACAAATGCCAACCCAACCGATTATGAGTCAACCTATGGCTGGTGAACTACCTATGCCTATGCTTGACGGTGATGATAAAAAGGCAGAAAGAAAACGAAAACTAATTATTGGATGTTCTATAGGCGGTATAGTTGCTGTAATTGCCCTGATTGCAGTTTTTCTTATAGTTTTTCTAGGGCATGGAGAGAGAATAGTTAGTTGTACTGCAAATAAAGAATTAATGGGAATCACTATGAATGGTGAAGAAAATTATAGAGTAAAAGATGGTGGATTATCTGGTGGGGATATGTCGATAAGTGTAGATCTGAAAAATATGCAAGATAGTTATAAAGAACGCGAAAAGGATCTGGTGGATATGTTGGCAGAGCAATACAAGACAGAATGCGAAGACCATTGTGTTTTTGATTATGATTATATTGAAGGTGATAGCGTAAAATACACAATGGAATATGATGAAACTGGTATAAATGATGTTGTATATAGCTATGGGATAGAAAATATGTCTGCACAGGAGATTGCAGATAAAATACAAGAAGAAACTGAAAGTTCTGATATTACTTGTACACAACGCTAGCTGGCGAAATTGAAAATTAAGGTGTAGTGTGGTAAAATTATAGGCGGAAGCGTGGCCGAGTGGTTGAAGGCGCACGACTCGAAATCGTGTGGGCGCGCAAGCGTCTCGGAGGTTCGAATCCTCTCGCTTCCGCCATTTTTACTTCGTAAAAACGTCAAAAATAGGGATATCGGTGCTAACGCGGGCGAATCCTCTCGCTTCCGCCAAACAAGTTGGCGTCAGCGACACGTCCCAAGGGGTGAACGCTTCCGCCAAATGAATAAGAGCTTGCTCTTATTTTTTAGTTTGAATAAAATCTTGATTGGTGGTATGATTAAATTATTATGGGAAAGCGGGAAGAAGATAATCAGAAAAACACAAACGGTGGAGACGAAAAAAAAGAGGTAAAAAAATCTGTAGTGAAAACTACTGGGGAAAAGAGTAGTGGATTGAAAGAGCGTTCGCAAAAACTGAAGGCGAAAATGTTAAAGGCCTACTACGGGAACCCGATGCGCGACATGAAATTGGTGGCGATTTCTGGTACTACTGGTAAAACCGTTGTGGCGCATTATGTACACAAAATTTTGTGCGCGATGGATGAAAAAGTAGCGGTTTTGGCGTCTGAACAGCCGTTTAAGGTTGGGGTTTTGCATAAATTTTTGTCTGACGCATGGAAAGCGGGGGCAAATTATGTAATTGTAACTGTGCCAAACGAAGGTTTGAGGGATAATATTTTCTACGGATTGCCGGTGCATGTAGCAGCGATGACAAATTTTGTAACGGCGGGGCTTGATGATATGGAGCCGGAAGAATTTTTAGAAAATGAAAAAACTTTATATGGCATGAAGCCAGACTATGTGATCTTAAATAAAGATGATTTAAACTATGAGAAGTTTATGGAATTTGAAGCGAAAGAGGGGATGGTGGACTACGGAAGAACTAGTAGTGATGTGAAAATTCTAAATTCAAAATTATATTCTGGTGGGACTGAAGCGACTTTGTCGATTAGTCCGGATGTGATTTCGGTGGCAACGTTCTTGACTGGCGAAACTGTGGTGCCTTATATGGCTTGCGCGGCTGCGATTGGGACAGTTTTAGGTGCGAGCAATGAAAACATCATTGATGGAATTGCAGAATACGACCTAGAATAAATTATTTATTTCTTAAACACTCTTTTGCGATTTTGATATCTTCAAAGTCATGTGGGCCATCTGCACGGAGAATAGTTTTTTCGTGACCTTTACCGAGAATTAGGACTAAGTCACCTTTTTTGGCAAGTCTGAAAGCCAATTCAATGGCTTTTTTGCGATCTGGCTCTTTGAATAAATCTTTATCTAATTTTTTGCCGGCTTTTTCAGCGCCTTCAATGAAACCATTTATGATTTGATCGAGGGGCTCATCGCGAGAATCGTCCTCTGTAATAATGACAATATCGGAGTTTTTAGCGAGGATTTCGCCACGAATTGGGCGCGTAGATGAATCCCGACGACCAGCGCCACCATGGACAGAGATAATGCGACCTTTATGGTTTTTGACGCTGTCAAAAACCTTTTCAATGGCATCTGGAGCATGAGCATAGTCCACAATAACGGTAAAATCTTGTCCTTCATTTATAATATTCATACGACCTTCTACACTCTCAAGAGATTTGATGCCTTCCTCGATTTGATGTTTTTCTAAGCCCAACTTCTCACCGACGACGACGGCAGCAAGGGAATTATAAACGTTAAACTCACCTGGAATTTGAGTTTTTATATTCATATCATGATATGAATATTCGACACCAGAAGTTTGTAATCGGACTTTTTCTGGGCGATTTTTACCGTTTTTCACACCATATGTAGTGTAATCTTTGGCAAGTTTTCTATATGTAATGGTAGCAGGGTCATCGGCATTTAAAATACTATATTTGGCTTTTTTAAATAATTTACCCTTAGCGTCGCGATATTTTTCGAGAGTTTTGTGGTAGTCTAAGTGTTCGTGGGTTAAATTAGTGAAAACTGCGATTTCGACAGGGATATTAAGGATACGATACTCAGCGAGAGCATGAGATGTGACCTCTAAAACCAAAAACTCAGCGCCGGCATCAGCGATTTTTTTGATGCGTTTATTAAGAGTGTTAGCGTCGACCGTAGTCATGTGGCCAAGTTCTGGTTTTAGTTTATCGATACCGTAGGCAACTGTAGTCATAAGACCAGTTTTGTAACCAGCCCGATTTAACATATTCCAAATCATGAAACAAGTAGTAGTTTTACCATTAGTGCCAGTGACGGCAATAACGCGAAGTTTTTTGCCTGGAAAGGAATTTTTGATACCAGCTACCAAAGCCTGCATATAATGATATGGCAAAACTAATTGATTATAATATGGGATTTTTTCTAGAGTACTCTTAATCATTTTCTACCTGTAATGTTTTAATGATTCGATTGGGTTTTTAGAAGCGGCCTTCAATGCTGGATAGATACCGAAAACTATACCAATAAGAACTGTAGTAAGGAGTGTAGTGGCAAGAATTTCCCAAGAAATGAAAGGTGTGAATGGCGTAATAATAGACAAGAGGAATGACAAGATATAGCCCAAAACTAAGCCAAAAATTCCGCCAGTAATTGATAATATTAGCGATTCGAACAAGAATTGTACAAGGATATTACGGAAAGAGGCACCGACGGCCTTTCTGATACCGATTTCATGGGTACGTTCAGCGACAGAAACAAGCATAATATTCATCACGCCAATGCCACCAACAATTAGAGAAATAGCAGCGACTAAAGCGAGCATACCAGAGGTAATATTAAAGAAATCGCTAGCTGGATGAGTGATATTATCGCCATAAACAACGGAAAAATTTTGATCGCCAGATTTTTTGTCGGTAAGAGTATTCTTGATATTTTCAGAGATACTATCTAAACTGTCGGTATTTGTAGCTTTGATATTAATCTGTTGAATTTGAACAGAATCGGTAACAGTATTTGGTGTGTTGATATTGATAATTGCAGAATTATCAAAATCGATATTATCAAAACTGATAGTTTTATCGATCTCGTCAAGAACTCCAACAACGATAAATTTTTCGCCCATGATAGTGACACTTTTACCAACGGTAGAATTGATAGTATTAAATAGGGAAAGGGATAAAGTTTTACCTAAGATAATAGTATTATTTTTTTGATTTTCATTAATGAAATTGCCATATCTGAAAGTGAGAGGTTCGATTTTGACAAAATCTGGCGTGGTACTGAGAATAGAAACTGAATCGAAAGTGTTTTTTTCGGAAGTGATAGTATTAGTAGAAGTTGCAATTGGGGCAACAGCGGAAATATTTTCGAGTTCAGAAATAGCTTCAATATCGGCAGTGTTAAGATTAGAATTTCGGAAAGAGTTAGCAGAGGTCAAACTTTCTATAATACTAGTGTTAGTATCTTTATTAGATGACGGGCGAACAACGATGAGACTATCGCCGATTTCTTTGGTTTCCTCTTTAATAAGATTGGAAACACTACCCATAAGAGATAAAATTAAAATAATGCTAGCAACGCCAATAGCAATACCAAGGCAAGTAAGGAACGAGCGCGTACGATTTTTCTTGATGGCGTCTTTGGCAAGCTTATAATGGGTTTTAATTAGCATGGTCATTGGTCTTTCCTCTTGTTTTTACGAGTTTTTTTCGATTTTTTAGGTGTGGGTGATGAATTATTTTGTGATTTTTCTTCTTTTTTCTTAAATTTAACATTTATTGGCTGCGGAAGATTAGCGTCGGAGACGGTTTTAATATCTGTATCGATGTGACCGTCGAGCATATTGATAACACGTGTAGCATAAGTAGTAAGCGCTGGATTATGTGTGACCATGATGATAGTATTACCTTCTTCGTGGATGGCTTTGAGTTCTTCCATAACAGTATGCGAGGCTCTGGAATCGAGGTTACCGGTAGGTTCATCGGCGAGGATGATTTCTGGGTCAGAAGCAATAGCACGAGCGATCGCAACACGCTGTTTTTGACCACCAGAAAGTTGATACGGAAGATAGTATTCTTTACTATTGAGATTAAACCTTTTAAGGACACTTGAAGCGGTTTTTAGACGAGCGGTTTTAGAATACCCAGTATAAACTAGCGGTAAGGCAACATTTTCTATGATAGTTAAATCTTCGATAAGATTAAAGTTTTGAAAAATGAAACCAATTTTTTTGGCGCGCAAGCGAGCTTGACGACGAGCTGGAATATCAGCAACATCTTCTCCGTTTAGAGAATATTCGCCACTGGAAGCTTTATCTAGAAGACCAATAACATTTAGGAGGGTAGTTTTGCCGCAACCAGATGGACCCATAATCATAATAAATTCTCCACGCTTAATAGAAAGATCAAAATCTTTAAGGGCAAAAGATTCGGCATCCCCATAACCGTATCTTTTAGTAAGATTCTTTAAATTGATGATTTCTTGATTCATTCTTATTTTACGCCTCGCAAATGATAGTACTTCTATTATACTACTATTTTCGTAATTTTATGATAAAATAGTTTCAGATGGAAGTGTGGCCGAGTGGTTTAAGGCGCACGCTTGGAAAGCGTGTGTGCGGGTAACCGTACCGGAGGTTCGAATCCTCTCGCTTCCGCCATTTTTTATGAGATTACACTTTTTGTAAAATAACGAGATTTTCGATATGAGGAGTGTGTGGGAAGAAATTGAAAGTTTGGATATCTTGAATTTTGTAGTTTTTAAGAAGATTTTTAATATCGCGAGCCTGAGTGGCTGGGTTGCAAGAAAGGTAGATGATTTTTTCCGGTTTGATTTCGTTTAGTTTATTGATTAGTTTGATATCACAGCCGGCGCGAGGAGGATCTAGTATTACAGTTATATCTGGTTCGATGTAATTTGTGACATCTTCTGATTTTGCTAAGATTGCGGAAAGATTAGTTGCTTGTTTAGTATTATTCTCGAGTTCGGCAAAAGCGGATTTGTCGACTTCGACGAGGGTTAATTTTTTGTCACGGGCAACAGACAGGCCTATAGTGCCAACGCCGGCATATAGATCTAAAACTTTATCTGTGGTGACGTGCTTTTTAATTTGTTTTAAAGCCATTTCATAGACTGGAAGATTAATTTGAAAAAAACCATTCGGAGAATAAGAATAAGTTTGACCTAAAATTTCATCTTTTAAATTACTAAAAATTGGGTGAGGTTTATGATTTTCATAAAGTCCGCCAGAAATTTCGCCTTTTTGATTACAACGCAGGAGTAATGACTGGTAATTCCTAGCTTCGGCGTGATTTTTGTTTAAATTGTCGACAATCTCGGTAGCGGCTTTGAAAATTTCTGGACGTTCGATAGAGGAACTTGTGATAGGAATTTTGCGATGGGAGCCACGTTGATGCAAAGCAAGGGAAATTTTTTGTAATTCATTATTCCAATAGAGGGCGTATTCCATTTTATTACGATAGAAATAATCTTTTTTATCAGAAAATGCAGGTGTGATTTTATTATGTGGACACGGGTCCGTTCGGCCCGTCGTTACGGGCGAACGGCCCTCATCCTCGGTCGTAACCTCCGGAAGGTCCACATAATTAAAATCAACACCTGCTTGTCTAAAAACCTCTTTCACTAGCTCGACTTTGAGTTGATTTTCGTAGTTAAAATCTATAATTTGCCAAGGGGAAGTAGAGAGGAAGCAGTCGTCTTTAGGATTTACACGAAATTTTGAAGGGTTTATAACATCTGTAGCAATCGCCTCAATAAAGTGCAATTTGTTTTTGGTAATCTGAAAACTTTCAACGCTTTCGCCCGGCAGAGCATTCCAAAAGAAAATCTTTTTACCATCAGAATTTGTACCAAGCGCCATTCCGCCCGGAATGATTTTTTCTACTTCTATCATATTTTATATTATACCAAAAATATGTTATAATTTTAATATGGACGCGGAGAAGGTCTTACGTGAAAATGAACATTCCGCACTAGATAATAACCAAATTGTTTCTAGTGTAAAAGGGAAAAAAATTTCTATTAATGGTTCGAAAAAAATCAAAAATTTTACGGCAGCTGGATTTATTACGGCTCTTATCGTAGTTTTTGCGATGCTTTTTGGTTCTGGTAATATGATCCCTTCAGCAATTTCGGAAAGACTAATTGAAGAAACCGACGTGCAATATGCAGACGCGGTAGAAAGTAAAAAATTAGTTTTCCAGCAGGCTTTAAAAAATGGAGAGTTACCAGATGACACGACAAGAGTTTTAGGTGAACATGGTGTAAAAGTTGGGTATATGGAAAATGGGGAATTTAAAGAAAAAAATAAGACTAATGGTGAATTGGTTTTAAAATTAAATAATAAAATAATTACCGCGGATGATTTCGTGAAGGAAGTGAATAATAACCTCGAGCTCTATGAAGCTTTTGATAGTGCAACTTATAAACGTGCGGCATATTATTTTGATGATGCGGCAGAAAAAGTATTTAGAAAAATTGGTACAGATAGAAATAACTACACAGATGAGTCAGATTTTAATGAAGTGATCTCTGAAAAGATGGGGAAAGGAAGTAATATTGAGGTTAGTAGTGCTTCTTTAGAAAAAGATGAAAATGGGAATTATTCTATTAAAGAAAAAGGTTCCAGTAATTCTAACGGAGATGTAAAAACTTTTATTGAGGGGGTAAAAAATAATAATAAGAGTTTGACGGTAAACGAGTCCACTTTAAATACAGCGGACAGTTTAAAAGTGGCCGATACTATCTCAAAAGAACAGCGTTCGAGTTTATTTTATGCTTTATTTATGGAAAATATTAGTAAAATGAAAGCTGGGGAAGGAAATGAATCTAAAATAAACGAAGCGATGAATTTCTTATATGAAGAGAGTGAATCAGAAATTGTAGATACAGAGACTGGCGAAATTATAAAAACCTATGGAACAGCGCTAGATTCTCCAAGTTTATACGCTGTTTTATCTGGTGAAAAAATGAACGCAGAAAATGCGAAAAATTATTCTTCAGATAGAATTTTAAAAACCATAGAAAATCAAATTGGCGAAAATGGGAATTCGACAATTAAAAATACTGTGGCTTCGACTAGCACTAAAACAACTGGCTCGATTGGGAAATTAATTAGTTTAGGAATAGAAAGTGCTTCGGAAGCACTTATAAACTTAGTCTCCCCTACGGTTTCTAGCTCACTTATAAATAATTCCTATGATACTATTCGGGGTGTAAATGCGGGTGAATTTTTAGTGGAAGGCGCGGTTAATACTAGTAGAATGCTAGCTCAGGCAAGTGGGGCAACGGCTGGCGATGAGGAAACAATAACTCAATATGCAAGATTAAATTCTAAAGTATTAGCGATGGATGCGAAGGTAGATAGAATGCGTCGTAGTCCATTTGATATAACTTCAAAAAATACTTTTCTTGGCTCAATTGTTTATAATTTCGCAATTATGGCTAGTTTAAATAGTAGTGGAGTGGTTGGAAGGGTTTCTTCTATTATAAGTAGCACTAACGCCGCAGTTTCCGCTTTAATACCTGGTGTGTATGCAGATGAATCTAGTGGTTATTTAACATCTTTTGGTGATTGTGAAACTTATAATACAATTGGAGCGGTAGGTTCGGCACAATGTTCATGGAATGCGACTTTTGATACTTCTACACTTAATGATACTTTTAATGACGTTGGGTTTAAAAATTTTGTGGAGGCAAATACTACACTTAGTTCATCTGGTTCTAGAACCATAAATAATAATTCAATTTTAGCAGATTTTATTCTTTATAATAATGAGCGTAATACTCCACTTGGGGTGGCGGATGGTGGAATTTTAGATTCTTTAAATAATAATTCTGGATCGGTGGGATTTTTATCTAGTGTTTTAGAATTATTGGAAAAATTCATAGGAGCAAGTGATAGTGATAAAAGAATTGCAACAGGTGCAGCGTTTGTAAATTCTAGTAGTAATGATGATTGGGAAACTTATAAATATGCACAAAGATATGTGTCATTAGCTAGAGCAACAGATGCGTTGAGACAATTTTCTGGAAATTCTACGGCATATAATAATATTATTTATTTTGAAGGTAATGAAAATCCAGTGATTGCGTTTTTAGATAATTATTATAATTTAGCGCAAAAATAATTATATATTTTCAACACTCGTGATAATAACTTGGTGGTCTTGGAAATTCGTAATTAAACTATTACGGCGAGATTTATCAAGCTCAGAAAAAACATCATCTAAAAGAATTAAAGGTTTAAGGTGAGTTTTTTGAAAAATTAAATCAGCCTCAATAAATTTAAGTGCTAGGATAATTGAACGGGTTTCACCCCTTGAAGCAGAACCATCGGCAGGATTTTGATTAAAATTAAAAATATAATCATCACGATGAATACCGAAACTTGTGTGTCCTAAATAAGAATCTTTTTTAAAATTATCTTCTAGAGTTTTTAAGTAAGTATCTTGATTGTAATCTTTAATATCTGATTTATATAAAATATTTATTTCGTCATTATTTTTAGCTATAGAATGATAAACCTTAGTTAAATTTTGGTTAATTTCGTTTATAAATTGGTTACGAAGATTAAAAATATCAGTACCATATTTAGCGAGAATTAAATTCCATGAAAATAAATCATTTATAGTGATAGATTCGTTTTTTAATAATTCATTACGTTGTTTTAAGGCTTTTTCATATTTAGAGAGATTAGTGCTGTAATTTTCATTAAATTCACTAAAAATACGATCAAAATAATCACGACGACGACCGGGAGCGTGGCTAATTAAATTTAAATCTGATGGTAAAAAGAGAATTACAGGATATTTATATTTTTTAGGTAAACGTTTAGATTTTTTATCTAAAATGGTAAAATTTTTGTTTTTATTATTAAAGGTTGCGGTAATTTTTTCACCGTTTAAATATTCTAATTCTATACGATAAAAATCAGTTGCGTGTTTTACGATTTCAGAATCAGTAGCGCGAAAACTTTTTCCACGAGTTAAAATATAAATTGCTTCTAAAATTGAAGTTTTACCCCAACCATTATCACCTAAAATGAGTGAGGTATTAGAATTACATTTTAATTGGTAATTAGTATGGTTGCGAAAATTTACAAGTTTAACGGATTTTATAATCATGAATTTAATGGCATTACAATATGAATATAATTATTATCTTTTTTATTACGTAAAAGTGTAGGGGTGGTATGGTTAGAAAATTCAAATTCAATTTCTTCACTATCTAGAGAATTTAGAGCATCGATTAAGAAACGGGAATTAAAATTAACACGACCTTCAGTTTTAATGGTTGTTTTAATTTCTGAATCATTCTCACCGAATTCATTAGCGATAGATTTAACAGAAAATATATCTGGTTTTTTAGCTTCATAAATAATTGATCCACCAATTGAACGAGAAAATAATGCTGCGAGTTTAGTTACACGAATTAATTCTTCACGATTAATAGTAACTTTTACTTGATTTTCTTTCGGGATAAGTTTTTGATAATCTGGGTAACTTGCGTCGATAAGTTTAGAAATAATCTCAACTTCACCAAATCTAAATCGTACTAAATCTTCATTAAAGGAAATTTCAATTTCTTCTATATCATCATTAAGAGAACGAAGAACTTCTTGAAGGGAAGAAGCTGGCACTATAGCTTTAACTTCACTTTCTACTTTATTAATAAGAATTTTTTCAGTTAATCTATAACCATCAGTGGCAGCGATAGCGAGTTTATTATTATAAGTATTAAAATATACACCAGTAAGAGCTGGACGGGTTAAATCATTTGAGCTAGCTATAATTACTTGACTAATACTCTTTTTAAATTCATTAACTCCAACTTTATAAATAACTGATTTTTTCTCATTAATCTCTGGGAGTTCTGGAAAATCATCAGCGGCTACACCATTAATAATAGAGGAATATTTGCCAGCCTTAATAGTGACTTTATTATCTTTATTAGAGATTTCAATAATTTCTTTTTTGGGTAGATTAGAGACAAATTCCGCTAAAAGTTTAGCTGGAACAGTAATTACACCATTTTCACAATCTGAAACTGGAATAAAATCTATAACTGCCATATCTAAGTTAGTGGTAATTAAAGATACTTTTTTATTATCAACTCTAATTAAAACATTATTTAAAATTGGAAGTGTTACTTTACTAATTGCGATGCGACTAATATTATTTAAAGCTTTACTTAATTTTTCTTGTGTGACTTTTATTTTCATTTTTTAAATCCTTTCTATTTAATTATTAATAGTTGTTGTTATAGAATATGTGGAATAGTGGAAAATATACGTTAATATTAGAGGAAGTAAAGTAGTTAATAAGTTAGTGGAAAAAATGGGATAATTTTGTGAAAAACTTTGGATTTGCACAGATTTTTTAAAAAATAAATTTTTTCTACAAAGTTTTACATAAAATTTTCGCAATGTTTTACAGATAGTTTTACACATATTTTCCACAAAATAAGTATATTTATTAACCATAGATTTTCTCCTTAATTTCCTCAATTTGATCACGTAGGTTAAAATTTAATTTTAAATCTTTTTCAATTTTTTTAATACCATGCATAACTGTAGTATGATCTTTAACACCAACTTCTAAAGCTATTTTATTAGTACTTAAATTAAGTTCCTTTGAGAGGATAAACATAGAAACTTGGCGAGCGGTTTTAATATGGGAAACACGTGATTTTCCACACATTTCTTTAATTGATAAATTATAATATTTAGCGACTTTTTCAATGATTTGTTTAGGGGAAGTTGGTCTAAGTTTTGATGTTTTATTAACACTAATACTTCCATTATTTATGAGTTCTAATGGAGTGAGACCACGAACTTCAGATATTAAAAGAATAGTAGAAAATTCACCCTCAAGGTCACGAATATTAGTATTAACGTTTTCAGCGATATATTCAATAGCTTCTGGCTCAATTTCTGCACCCATAAATTCTGCTTTAGCACGGAGAATAGCACATTTATCTTCAAATTTAGGTAATTGAAGGTCAAAAGCGCCAGCCCAAGTGAGACGTGAAGCGAGACGTTCATCAACTGATTTAATTTGAGATGGGAGACGATCACTAGTGACTATAATTTGTTTATTAAGTTGATAAAGATCGTTAAAAATATTAAAAAATTCTTCTTGTGATTTTTCTTTTCCTACAATAAATTGAAAATCATCAATAATAAGAACGTCTAATTTTTGGAATTTACGGTTGAATTCTTTACCTTTACCGTTTTGAATAGCATCTATAAAATCTGAATAAAAACGGGAAACTGGTGTATAGAGAATTTTTAAAGATGGGTCTTTTTTTAATAATTCATTACCAATTGCTTGAACAAGGTGAGTTTTACCTAAACCTGGTCCACCATAAAGGAAAAATGGATTATAACGTGTACCTGGGGAATCTATAATACTTTTAGCGGCAGATACAGCAAGATCATTATTTGAACCAATAATAAAATTATCTAAGGTATATTTTTGATTTAAACCATTATTTAAAGTACTAGTTTGATTAACTGATTTACGAATATTTTTAACACGTTCTTCGATTTGGGAGTTTTTAACTTCTCTAGGTTTAATTTTTGATTTATTTATAGTTTGGATTTCAAATGTAATATTATTAACTTTAATATTATTTTTAGTAAGAGCGGAGGTGATTATATTTATATAACGATTTTGAAGTTGTTTAATAAAAAATGAATTTTTTACACCAATACGAATATTACCGTTTTCTGTAGATATAAGTGAAGTATCTTGAAACCACGTGGAAAAATTAGCAGCGGAAATTTGTTGCTCGATTTCAGCTAATGCGTTTTTCCATACATCGTACATTTTTAACCTCCTTCTTATATTTAATTATAGCACAGGTAATGGAGTTTTCCACAGGTTTTTTGTAAGAAAAAATATGTTTTAATATATTTAATAAAAAACAGATAAAGAATTTTCCACATATTTAGGTTTTAACCTAAAAAGGGTGTGGAAAACTACTTGAAAAATGTGGAAAAATAAGATATACTATAATAAGAATTTGAAATAAATTAAAATTTAAGGAATAATATGCCAAAAAGAACTTATCAACCACATAAGAAACAACGTAAAGTTGAGCATGGTTTTATGAAGCGAAATTCTAGTAAGAATGGTCGTAAGACGCTAGCTAGAAGAAGATTAAAAGGCCGTGCAAGATTAACTGTTTAAAAAATAAGTTCTCAATAAGAGAACTTATTTTAAAGTGATATAATGGTAATAATATGTTAAATAAAAAATATCGTTTTCATTCGCGTGGCGGAGTGCACTATGTTTATCAGAAAGGAAAGACAATTCGAACACCGAAGATGTCTTTGATTTTTGCGAAAAATACGCGGGATTTTACTAGGTTTGCAGTGGTAGTATCAAAAAAAGTGGAAAAAACCGCGGTAGGGAGAAATCGAATTAGACGTAGAATTTATGAGGCGTTAAGGAAAAATTTTGAATACATTCCTAAAAAGACAGATTATATTTTTGTGGTTTATTCGAAGGATTTAATAAAGATGCCATTTTCTGAATTAGAAAAGTTGCTTGGGGAACTGGTTGAAGAAAGTAAAGTGTGTTATAATAAAAAGAATGGATAAGAAGAGTGTGAAGAAAAAAATCTACTGGGCGATATTTATTTTGTTTATAGTTGGTTCTATTATGGTGGGCGGACCGTTTGATTTAATTGATATGATTATCGTGCGTCCGATTGTAAATATTCTTTTTGTAATCTTTAATATAGTACATGATTTTGGCTTAGCGATTATAATACTTACTATTTTAGTAAAATTTTGTATGTGGCCGATTACGAAGAAGCAATTAAATCAGACAAAACTAATCCGTAAAATTCAACCAGAGTTAACACAGATTAAAAAGAATTGTAAAGGGAACAAACAATTAGAGTCGTTACAGACGATGGATCTTTATAAACGTTATAATGTAAAGCCGTTTTCATCAATCTTGGTTTTAATAATTCAGTTACCGGTGTTTATTGCGATTTTTTCAGCGATTCGTGTAGTAGCTACACCGATGATAAATGACAATTTAATGAATCGAGCTTATGATATTGTATCTTATGAAGGTTCTGAGATTGCTACTTTGAAAGAAAAACAACAAATTTATTTGGCAGATTTAAGTAATGAAGAAATTCCAGATGAAGAAAAAACAGCGTATGAATTTTATCCACAATTATTTAGTACGATTAATTTAAATGTTAAGGCTAGCGATGTTTTAGTTGGTAATTTTACTTGGAGCGCGTTGTTTATTTTAGTTTGTACAATTGCGGCTTCTTTGATTCAATATTTATCTACGAAACAACAGATGCCTTCTGGTAAGTCTGAAAAGAAGAAAAAATTCCGTGACTTAATTAATGAGGCAAAAGAAGGGAAAGAATTAGACCAGGCTGATATTAGTAATATGACTACTGGTCAAATGGCATATATGATGCCGGTAATGATGTTTATTATTATGTTTAATTTAAATGGTGCTTTGGCGTTTTATTATTTCTTAAGTAATGTAATTACAGTAACACAACAGAGAATTATTTTGAAAAAAGTTGATGATGAAATAGATGAAGTAACTGATAAAGCAGTTTTAAAAGAACTTAAAAATATTAAAGAAGCAGAAGTTATTGAAAATAAAAAAACAGGAACAAAAATTACAAAAATCTCCGCTCGTGATATTAAAAAGAAAAGGAGAAAATAAATGAATAAAGATGAATCAATTAGATTTGCGGCACGCTACCTAGAAGATTTATTAAGTTTTTTTGGGATTAATGTGGCAGTAACTTCAACGATCGATGATGAAGTAATACAACTTTCAGTACCATCTACGTCACTTAACTCACTTTTAATTGGTAGAAATGCAGATAATTTGCGAGCGTTGCAGCATATAGTATCTATGGCGTTAGTTTCCAAGAGTGCTGAAGTGGTGCGTGTAAATGTGGATGTAGCTAATTACAAAAAACAGCGAGCGGATAGGATTGCTGAAAAAGCTGAGGGTTGGATTAGTAAAGTACGCCAAAGTGGTGAGCCGATGGAAATTAATTTGAATGCGGCGGATAGGCGTATTGTGCATAAAGTAGCGCAAGATTATTCTGATGTTGAAACTCATTCCGAGGGGGAAGGGAAAGAGCGTAAACTAATTATTAGTAAAAAATAATATAGTAAATTTTCAGCCTATATATGACGAAATTAAAAGTTTATTATATTAGAAAATACTATTCGGTTTCCGGATTAGATCCAAGAATAAGGATGAAGTCGTAGTTGGTAGGAATGCCAGTTGGGAGTTCTTCGGCAGTTTTAGCGGTGGTGTTGTATTTTTCTTCGAGGAGTTGTTTGGTACCTGGAGCGGTATCCGTGAGAGCATATAATATATATTCCTCACTAGAAGTAGTTGGAGCATCATCAATAAATATATTTTGGTAATTTTCTTCTTTAAGGCTAGATTCTTCGGTAGAGGCGACACCTGAGGATTCCGTGCCGTTTAGAACTAGAATTGTGTAATCTTCATAAATACGAGGATCACTGCTGATTTTTCTAGCGATATAAGATTGAATATCAGTATAAATACCAACGCCAGCAGATGGAATAACGTAAGAAATGCCGCCGATACTGCTAGTAGTCATAAGTTTTTCTGGTTCAGTAAGAGAAATTTGGCGCATAGAATCGAAATCCATAGTAAGAAGAAGGTGACCGGCGGTTTTAATTTCTTCTACTGAAAAACTAGTGCGAAGATTATCCCCTAGGGTACTGGCTAGACTGATAATATCTGTAAGAGATAAACTACTTTGAGAGATTTTATTTTTAATACCGATGAGGATTTTTTGTTGGGAGGCACCACGGGAAAAATCTCCACCAGAGGTACCGTGACGGGCACGAGCAAGACCAAGTGCTTGGCCGCCATCTAGGGTATATTCTACTCCAGCTTGATATACTGCGCCAGTATAACGAGCATCGTTGATATCTTCGTCGAGAGTAATGTTAATACCACCTAATATATCGACGATTTGGACTAATGAACCCCAGTTGAGATGGGTATAATACTGAAAATCAACTCCGAGAATACTGCCGACTTCTGTCATGAGAGCTTCGGCGCCGGCTTGTTCATTAGTGCCATCTTGGTTATTACACCAATAGACTTCATTGATTTTACCAGTGGCGGTACAGGTAGGCGAAGCTTTTAGATCGCGAGGAAGAGACAACATAGCAATGTCGCCGGTTTGCTGATCAAGACTGATCAACATAATAGAGTCGGTAAGTTGAGCACCATCATGGGTGCCGTCACCTTCAGAACCTTCCATATCGTATCCGCTAGTACCGAAAGCTAAGATGTTGGTGCGACCATTAGCATCGGTTGCTAATGGCTCATAGGTTTCAGTGAATAAATCGAAAATGTTACCCTCGTCAGTAATTTTAGATAAGATAATTATAGCCCAGATTATTCCAGTAATTAAAAGTGCAACAATAGCGATAATAATACCGATAATGATTTTACGTTTTTTACTCATAGGTTTTTTGATTTTCTTCTTTTTAGATGATTTTTTAATAGGTTTTTTTGATTCTTTAAGTTCACCGCTTTGTTCATCGAAGTCAAAAGCTTGGACTGGTTTAAGAAAATCATCGGCAGAAGTGGTTTTAGGTTTGGTTTTGGTTGTTGAATTTTTAACCGGAGTTTGGTTGGTTGGTTTTTTGGTATTTACTGGTTTTTTGGTAACGGCTTTTTTGGTTTTTGGAGCGTTAGAAAGAGAATTCGCCGATTTTTGTGGGCGACGAACAACTAAGCCATCAATTGATTTATTTTTGTCCATTGTTTATAATTATAACATGAAGAATGTGAAAATCACGAAAAAACAATTAGCGGTTTTAAATTTTTTGGAAGATTTTACAGAGGAGAATGGATATTCGCCATCTTATAGAGAAATTATGAATGGGCTTGGACTTTCATCTGTATCGGCAGTAGCAGAACATATAAATAATTTAATTTCTAAAGGGGTTTTGAAAAAAGTGCCTGGTGCGGCGAGATCGCTTGAAATTTTAGATTATAAACACACTGAGACAGTTGAACTTTTTAAAGTAACGATGTTAGATTGCGATGAAAAGGAAAAAACTATTTTAAAGCAGGCGGCAGAGATTTTAGGGGTTGACTTAGAAAATTAGACGTGATAGAAATTCCTAGCAAATATTTACAAAAATACTTGCAAAAAAATAATAAGTGTTGTATTATGTAAATAGGAGAGTTGTCTATGGCAAGAAAAAAACAAAAAAATAAAAAGAAGAAGTTGATTTGGCTACTGGTAGTTGTGCTAGTTGCAGCTGGTGTGGGTGGTTATTTTGTTGTGAGCTCGTTAAACAATAAGGAAGAGAATAAAGAAGAAACTTCAGAGTATAAGGAAGAAAAAAATGAAGATGAGTCCATTGATGAAGAGGATGTGGCAGAAAAAGCAGTTGAAGAAAAAAAGGTAGTGCAATATGAGGGTGAGGATGCTAATAATTCGGATTCGTTGACGGGTGTAGTGACTTATGCGGCAGTAGTTGGTGATAAAGTAACGATAAGAGTAAGTATTGATCAATATTTATCTAGTGGCACTTGTGGGTTGACTTTGACACGTAGCGGTGCTACTGTTTATAGCAGTATAGCCAATATTGTCGGGAGTGCATCAACTTCTACTTGTGAGGGATTTGATGTACCGACATCTGAACTTGGGGGAGGAGCGATGGAGATTATTATTAATCTAAATAGCGGAGATCGTAAGGGTGTAATCCGTGGAGAGGTAAATATTTGATGGAGATACGAAGAGACAACAGAAGATGGTTAATGTATTTAGGTGTATTTGTAGCAATAGCTTTGTTTACATTTTTGGCATGTAAATTTAAAAGTATAGAAGAGGATGTGTCAGCAGCGAATTTAAAGAATTTTAATGCTGGATATATTATATCAGACTATCAAATGAGTAATTATAATTCGATGAGTGAGGCTGATATTCAAAGGTTTTTAACTGCTAAAAACCCGTGTGATAATAGAGATTATAGTTATTATTTACAATTGTCTGCAAATAAAAATTATAAATGGCATTGGTCTAATGGTCATTTTGTTTGTCTATCCGAGGAAAGATTTGGTGATGGTGAAGTGATCGGTAGTGGAGATACTGCAGCGCATATTATTTGGAAAGCAGCGCAAGATTATAAAATTAATCCGCAAGTTTTATTGGTATTACTGCAAAAAGAGACAAGTCTAATTACTGATCGAATTCCAAATAATGGTGATTATCGTAAGGCGACGGGTTATGGCTGTCCAGATACGGCGCCGTGTAGTTCGGAATATTATGGATTCAAAAACCAAGTAAGAAAAGCGGCGGCGTTGTTTAGGGAAGTGCTTGATGGTGGGTGGACTAACTACTCATTAGGCAATAACTATGTTCAATATAATCCAAATCCTGGTTGCGGTGGTACGACGGTAAATATTAGAAACTTAGCGACATCAGCACTTTATAGATATACACCATATCAGCCAAATGCTGCGGCGCTTAATTCTGGTGGGGACGGATGTTCTGCTTATGGAAATCGTAATTTCTATAGTTATTTTGAAGATTGGTTCGGCGGAATAACCAGTAGTGGTTTGCCGAGTCTAAGTGTAATTTTATCGAAAAATCGGGTAGCAAAAGAAAAAACCGATTTAGAATTATCTTATCGAACGCATATTGCTGAATTTGGTTGGCTTGGTTGGACGAATGGCAGTGAAATGTCTGGAACTTCTGGATATTCTCTGAGGGTGGAAGCTTTAGCTATTAAGTTAGGAAATAGTAATAAAGGAATTGAATATAGAACGCATGTGCAGGATGTGGGTTGGACTAATTATGTAAAAGATGGTGCTATTTCTGGCACGACTGGCCAGTCTAGGCAAGTAGAAGCGGTGCAGATTAGGTTAACTGGCGACATGGCAAAAATATACGATGTATATTATAGGACGCATGTGCAGGATGTGGGTTGGACTGGGTGGTCTAAAAACGATGAAGTTTCCGGGACGACTGGGCAATCTAAACGTGTAGAAGCGATACAAATAAAGATTGTGAAAAAAACGTCGATTGTATATTTACAATATCAAGCACATGTGCAAGATATTGGCTGGATGAATTGGATCAAAAATGGGAAATTGGCTGGGACAACGGGACAGTCTAAGCGAGTAGAGGCATTGAGAATAAAATTGCCGGATGATCTGGTTTCATTAGGGAGCATTAGTTATCAAGCACATGTGCAAGATATTGGTTGGATGAGCTATGTTAAAGATGGGGCAACCTCTGGTACTACTGGGCAGTCTAAGCGAGTAGAGGCATTGAGAATAAAATTAACAGGTGAATTAGCTAATAAATATGATATATATTATCGTTCTCATACACAAGATATTGGTTGGACTAAATGGGTAAAGAATGATGCTCAAACCGGTACGACTGGACAGTCTAAGAGGATGGAGGCTGTAGAAATAACAATGGTAAAAAAGTAATTAGAATAGAGTCTTGATAAAAAACTTTGAGTAAAATTAGTATTGGATTGGGCTGAGGTTTAAAAATAGAGCGTTGAAAAATACAGACATGCATAATATAATGAAATGAATTATTGGTTAGAATATATTATGATGAAAAAAGTAATTTATGTAATAGAAGACGTAGAGAACGTACAGTTTAGGTATAGGTGTGTAAATGTTGTTGAGGCGGCTAAGGAAAGCGAAAAGTATGATGTAAATTTTGTGTTAAAAAACGAAAATGAAAAAATAGATTTTGAAAACATTGATTTATTGGTAATAGAACGACAAACTGCGAAAGATAATTTACTTTTAAATTTAATAAATAAAGCAAAATCAAACGGAGTAAAGGTATTATTTGATTTAGATGATTTGGTTTTTGATTATAATGATTTTAGATTGATGGTCGATACGGTTAGAGAAAAAAACATATTTTATTGGGCGGGGTATTTTTGGGGAATTAGAAGAATTGCTAAGAAAGTAGATGGGTTTTTGACAACAAATGATTTTTTGGGTAAAAAACTAAAAAGAAGTTTTGGTAAAGATTATAAAGTGATTCCAAATTCTTTGAATAATGAACAGGTGAAAATTTCGGAAGAATGTATAAAAAGCAAAAAGCAACATAAAGGTTTTATAATAGGCTATTTTAGTGGATCACCAACACATGCGAAAGATTTTAAGATGGTGGAACCGGAAATTGTAAAATTTTTAGAAAATCACGAGGATGTGAAACTTAGAATAGTAGGGTATATGGATTTTTCGGAACAAATGCAACGGTTAGTGAAAAGTAAAAGGATTGAAATTTTGGACCTTGTTGATTTTAGAAAATTACAAAGATTGATGTCTGAAGTAGATGTAAATATTGCGCCGCTTGTAGTTAATGATTTTACGAATTGTAAGTCTGAGCTGAAGTTTTTTGAAGCAGCGGTGGTAGAAACAACGACAATTGCTTCGCCGACTTATACTTTTAAAAAGGCGATTTCTGATGGAGAAAATGGACTTTTGGCGCAACAGGGTGAGTGGTATGACAAATTGGAATATTTATACAAAAATCCGAAAGAAAATAAGAAAATTGCGAAGGAAGCGAAAAAATATGCGCTCAAACATTATTATGGTGAGGAATTTTTGCAGGAAGTAGAGGAGGCGTATGACTATTTTGCAAAATAAAGTTTCGGTGGTGATTCCAAATTATAACTATGCGAGATATTTAAAAAAGCGGATTTGGTCGGCGGTAAGGCAAACTTACCCGATTTATGAGTTAATTATTTTAGATGATGCTTCGACAGATGGAAGCCAAAAAATAATTGAGCGTGAAATTTTAAAAGTGCGAGAAAAATATCCAGATTTGAAAGTAAAATTTATAAAAAATGAGAAGAATTCTGGTAAAGCGATTAAGCAATGGGAA
>JAZLJU010000037.1:0-6551 GCA_045618065.1 Candidatus Nanosyncoccus sp. | reverse complement strand
ATCTCTTGCCCTTCGTACCACAAGATAAAAGCATCGCCCCCATCGAAGCCTGCAAACCAATTCCGATGGTTTCCACATCCGGCTCAATATAATTCATCGTATCGATAATCGCTAGGCCATCATAGACAGACCCGCCAGGGGAATTAATATAAAGTTTAATCGGTTTTTTCGGATCCTCATGTGCCAAAAACAGAAGCTGCGCCACCACCAAATTCGCCGTATGTGAATTCACATCCTCACCTAAGAAAATAATCCTATCATTAAGAAGCCTCGAATAAATATCATAAGCACGCTCACCCTTATTTGTTTCTTCTACCACCGTTGGTACTAAATAATTTTTCATTTTACTCCTTTACTAATTTTAATTTATTACGTTCAAATTTTAAGATTGGAATATCGCCCTTTTCTAACTTGCCAGAAATAATCTCCTCAGAAAGCAACGACTCTACATCTTCCTCTATCTTGCGCCTTAAAGGTCTCGCCCCATTTTTCGGGTCATAACCCTCGCGAATTAAATAATCTTTGGCTTTTTCATCAATTTTTAGCCCAATTCCCTTAGTCGAAAGGCGTTTCTTTAAATCACCAATCAAATTATCGAAAATCTTCTCTACGTCTTTACGAGTCAAAGCATGGAATACTAGGATATTATCTAATCTATTGATAAGCTCTGGTCGCATCACTTTTTTCAATGCTTTCATCGCGTAGGATTTATTTTCCTCATATTCTTCAGCCAAAGCCTTTTTATCCCTTTTAGTTTTGGCGCTAAATCCAAGCTCGCTTTCTCTAAACATCTCTGATGAGCCCAAATTCGAAGTCAAAATCACAATTGTATTATTAAATTTAATTTTATTTCCCTGTCCATCGGTCAAAATTCCATCTTCCAAAATTTGCAAAAGCAAGTTAAATACATCCGGATGTGCTTTTTCAACCTCGTCAAACAAAATCACCGAATACGGCTTACGGCGCACCGCCTCTGTTAATTTACCGCCATCATCGTAACCAATATAGCCCGCCGGCGCACCCACCAGTCTAGAGACATTGTGTTTTTCACCAAATTCGCTCATATCAATCTTAATCAAAGCATTTTCCCCGCCAAACACTTCCCTAGCAATCACGCGCGCTAGTTCAGTTTTACCCACACCTGTTGGGCCCATGAATAAGAACGAACCAATCGGGCGCCTAGTATCGGTAATCCCCGAGCGACCCCTGCGAATTGCCTTCGCTACCGCATCTATTGCCTCATCTTGCCCAATAACCGATTTTTTCAGCTGCCCCTCTAAATCCATCAACATCTTCATCTCACTTCCATGTACTTTCGACACCGGAATTCCTGTTTTTAGCGAAACCGCCGTCGCTAAATTCTCCTCTGTCAAAGTCGGATTTTCAGCCTTTTTAGCACCAGATTTTTCCAATTTTTTGATTTCTTGCTCTAATTTTGCTAATTCCGTCTTTAAATTCGCCGCTTTTTCATAATCCTCAGCTTCCGCCGCCTCTGTAATTTTGTCTTCTAACACCGATTTTTCAATTTTTAGCTTTTTATACTTACCGCCGCCTTTTTTATCAGCTGCTACCTTTGCGATCGCTGAGGCCTCATCAATTACATCAATCACCTTATCAGGCATAAATCGGTCATTAATATAACGCTGGCTCATCACAATTGCCGTCTCTAAAATTTGCTCCGGAATTACTACTCCGTGATGCTTTTCATAATGAGACTTTATACCTTTTAGAATTCTCAAAGTTACCGCACCAGACGGCTCCTCTACTATCACTGTCTGAAATCTACGCGAAAGTGCTTTGTCTTTCTCTATAGATTTGCGATACTCATCTAAAGTAGTCGCGCCAATCAATTTCAAAGAATTACGCGCTAGGGCCGGTTTTAAGATATTTGCCGCGTCCATCGAGCCCTCGCTCGACCCCGCACCAGACAGTAAGTGTAATTCATCAATAAACAAAAGCACCGAATCATCCTCTGTTGCCTCATCAATTATCCCCTTGATACGCTCCTCAAATTCACCCCTAAATTTGGTTCCTGCCACCACCGAAGATAAATCTACTTGATAAATCTGCTTGCCAATCAGCCCGCCAGGCACCTCGTTTTTTACAATTCTAGTAGCCAAACCCTCTACAATCGCGGTTTTCCCTACGCCAGCCTCACCGATTAATACCGGATTTGACTTCGTACGACGCGAGAGTATCGTTACTACGCGCTCAATTTCCTTTTCGCGCCCAATTACCGTGTCTAATTTGCCGGCTTTCGCTTCCTCTGTTAAATTCTTGCCATAACGATTCAAAAACTTAAGTTCATGCTTATTTAAATATTTATTTCTCTCAGCTTTTAATTTTTCGTCCTTAGTCTGTTCTTCTACCAATTCCTCAACTACATTCAAAATCTCATCTGTATCAATTTTTAGCCCCTTCAAAATCAGGGAAGCACGAGAATTTGGCTGGCTAAGTAGCGCATATAAAATATGCTCTGTACCAATTACCGTCAACCCCTGTTCGTGTGTGTAATTTTGTGCCATTCTAAGAGTTAAAATTACTGCCTCAGATAACGACATCATCGCCATATCCGAACCTGGCACCTCTACTGCCACTTTATTAAGCGATTTTTCCACATTTTCTACAGTCGCCCCCTGATTTCGCAATATCTTCGCCCCTGTAGAATTATCCATCGATAAAACCCCTAAAAGCAGGTGCTCCGTCCCCATATAGCCGTTATTATATTTTTTACTATAAAAATCTGCTTTTTGTAGCGCAAAACGCGCATTTTCACTCAAACGATTTACAATTTCACTAAATTCTTCTTGCATACTACCCCTATTATACACGATTAGCACTCACAATGCAAGAGTGCTAATCGATTTAATTATGCAAAAAATTACACAAAATTACACAATTCTAGAGCAACTTCTTTAGTTCGGCTTTATAGGTTTCCACCCCTGGTTGGTCAAACGGATTCACCCCAAATAACTTCGCCGAAATCGCACAAGAGAGCTCAAAGAAGTAAATCAATTCCCCAAACCCATATTCATCAAACGACGACACCTCTATATCTAAAACTGGGATGCCACCACCAGCATGCGCTACTTTTACCGCTTGCACCACTTTTGCATTAGTCTCATCTGTAGGGTAATCAATAATTGTCTCAAACAGATTACGACGCCCATCTTGCATAAACTGCCCCAGAGAATGTAAATCCGTCGAATAAATCACCGAAGCCGGAAAAATCCCCTGTTTATTTTTCCCTTCACTCTCACCAAATAATTGTTTTAGCCACTCATTAAAATACATCGTAGCCGGCTCAAAACTCGCAAACACCTCTGTATCATATTTTTTCATACCTAATGCATAACGCATCCAAGCGTATTTTACCGCCGGTTCCACCGAATTCTCTGCACTATCTGCCGCACCTTCGAGCAGCTTATCCACATCTATCCCCGCTACCGCCATCGGCAAAATCCCCACCGCGGTTAGTACTGAATATCGCCCACCAATGTTATCTGGCACCACAAAACGCGTATATCCCGCCGCCACCGCCTCATCATGAAGAGCACCCTGTCTCTTATCAGTTGTAGCATAAATTCGCGAAAAAGCCTCTTCTTCACCATATTTTTCAATTAATTTTTGCTTAAATTTGCTAAATGCCAACGCCGGCTCTATAGTAGTCCCAGATTTCGAAATCACATTCACCGAAAAATCATGATCACCCACCTTGTCTAACGCACGATTTAGTTCGCGCTCGCTTAAAGAATTGCCCGCATAAATAATCTTAGTTTCAGATTTCGGATGCAACGCCTCAATAATTGCTCGGTGCCCCAAATACGATCCACCAATCCCAATACATACTAAATATTCGCTTTCTTCCTGAATTTTCTTTGCCGCCTCTTTAATTCGCGTAAATTCCCCCATATCAAATTTCTTCGGCAGCATAAACCACCCGCCCATCTTATCGCTCGCAATTTCCTTCAAAATTTCCGTAGTTTTCTCGGTGTCTACTTGTGAATCAAAGTTAACTTTTATCATTTTCCTCCTATTTATTTCATTATACCAGATAATCTCTGAAACGGGTAGTATGAAGATAAGATAAAACGGTTACACGTGTTTTAAGGACCTTGAAGACTTGGCCAGAGCGGCCCGGAGCGTGTCCGAAGGACACGCTGTAACCGTTTTATCTTATCTATTCAAAAAACTATTTGACCATTACCTCTGTATGTAGTATAATTGACTAGTTATGAAAATGTCAAAATCTTTTGTAAAAACTTTGCGCAACGCCCCAAAGGAAGAAACCGCTACAAACGGCGCACTCCTTACCCGCGCAGGCTATATTCATAAAGAAATGGCTGGGGTTTACGACTATCTACCACTCGGCATGAAAGTCATTGAAAATATCAAAAACATCGTCCGCGACGAATTAAACAAAATCGGCTGTGAAGAACTTTTCATGTCCGCATTACAAAACCCAGAACCATGGGAAAAAACCGGTCGTTTTTCCGATCAAGAAGTCGATATTTGGTTCAAAACCGAGCTCGCTAGCGGTGGCTTAGCTGGTCTCGCACCAACTCACGAAGAGCCTATCACCACTATGCTCAAAAATTACATTTCTAGCTACAAAGATTTACCTCTCGCAGTTTATCAATTCCAAACCAAATTCCGCAACGAAAAACGTGCTAAATCTGGCATTTTGCGCGGACGCGAATTCTTAATGAAAGACTTATATAGCTTCCATACTTCTGAAAAAGATTTAGATGAATTCTATGACAAAGTTCTCGAAGCTTACAAAAAAATCTACGAGCGAATGGGTCTCGGTGATACTACCTTCCCGACTTTTGCTTCCGGTGGTATTTTCTCGAAATTCTCACACGAATTCCAAACTCTCCTACCTGTAGGTGAAGACACTGTCTACTACAATAAAGATAAGTCCGTAGTCTTAAATAAAGAAGTTATGGAACCAAACATCTTAGAAGAGCTCGGTGTTACTCGCGATGAAATGACCGAAACTACTGCCGCCGAAGTTGGTAACATTTTCAAATTACAGACTAAATTCTCGGCACCACTAGATTTGCGCTATTCTGACGAAAATAACGAACTTCAACCTATTTATATGGGTTGCTATGGTATCGGCATTTCCCGCCTCATGGGTGTAATCGCCGAAATGTTCGCCGACGAAAAAGGCTTGGTCTGGCCAGAATCGGTCGCCCCGTTCAAATATCACTTAATCGGTATCGACGAAGCTGGCATCAAAGCTGCCGAAAAACTATACAAAGGTCGCGAAGATGAATTCCTTTACGACGATCGCGATATTCGCCCAGGCGAAAAATTCAACGACGCCGATTTGATGGGTATTCCTTATCGCGTAGTGATTTCCGACAAAACCCTAGAAAAAGATTCCGTCGAAATCACCGACCGCAAAACTGGTAAATCCAAATTAGTTTCGCTAAAGAAAATCTAAGGGAATTACTAAAACAGGATTTTTAAGTTAACGGGGCAACAGCCTCGTTAACTTCTTTTTTGTACTTTTCAATTTGTTTAAGTCTAGCTGCAATTTCTTTTTTACCAATTTTAATTGCTCGCGCAAGCCCTAAATCATTTTCCATCGGCTCAAAGAACTCACGATATTTCTTAAACTCCGCCTCTGTTTTTATCATATTTGCCAAATATCTCGGATAACCGTCTAGCGATTTATCGCCCACTATACCTTTCACGAATTCCCAATTTTCCACTAAGAAATCAAACACCGCCTCTTTGGCTCGTGGATTACGATACAGATAAATAAATAAGTGCAACTGATCTTGCGGTTTTACAATTTTAATCTCTTTGAGCAAATCCACTACTTTTGGCAAAATTTTCTCATCACGCACTAAGGTCATCGCAAATAGCAAATCTGCCTTTACCTCCGGATCAGAAACTTTTTGATATTTTTCAAGAAATTCTGGCATAATTTCCGGCTCTAAATAAATTTTTGCGTCTAACACATCGCTTCGAATTTCGGCATCAATTTTTGCCAAATCATTATCGTATAAATCAGCCAAAACTCGCAAATTTTCTTGATTTTCAGCATAAAAATCCAGCGCCAACAAAATCTTACGTAAATCTAGCACATTACTATCATCATTTTTATCAGACTGCAAACCAATTTTCGCCAATTTTTCCGCTACCAATTCCCCTACAAACTGCTTAAATTCCTTTTCTTCTTTGGAGCCAAAATCAAAATACATCTTCAAATTACCAACAATAGTCGAAATTATCTGCCAAACCGCCGCACTATCCTCATTTTTAAATTTTTTGATTAAAGGCACTAAACCAGCCGGCGAAATCACCCCGGCCCGCGCTAACAAATCTCTATCAATAAGTAGCCTCAATTTTTCTTCTAATCCCAAATCATCAAATTTCGCTAATCTCTTCTCAAATTCCTCATCATCTAGCCACAAAACATAATGCCCACTCATGTCTTCGCGAATTTCCGGCAAAGGCCACGCATCCTCTGTAAATTCCCCATCTAAAAGAAATCTCTTTTGCGTACTATCCGAATATACCACCGGATATCCAGG
>JAZLJU010000036.1:0-18768 GCA_045618065.1 Candidatus Nanosyncoccus sp. | reverse complement strand
CTGCCGTACTAAGAATGGCAGCCAAAATTGATTTGGTATTTTTTAACATTACTGCTTTCCTTCCCGGTGCTGTTTGTATAAATCAGCACCTATTTGGTTAACTTCATCTTGGCTTTTAGCATTTTCAACTTGACTGGCAATCGCATCGCCCTCTTTAGCAGCCTGTTCGGCGGCTGCTCTATCGGCAGCGGCTTGCTCGGCTCTAGATTGACTTTCTGGAGTCGAAACAGTGTGATCTTTTACATTGTCACCATTAACTTCGTATGGAGACTGTGATTTTTCGGAAGCCGGAGTTTCTACATATTCCTTTTCAACACCTGGTCCAGCGTTTTTGATTTCTTCGTCTGGATTTTTAGGAGTTAGCGTGGTTTTAGGAATTTGAGTGGTAGTAGGAACTGAGGTAGTAGTAGGAATCGGTGTGGTGGTAGGGACTGAGGTAGTAGTAGGAATCGGTGTAGTAGTAGGAATTGAAGTGGTAGTAGGGACTGGAGTATGAGTTGGTTTAGGGCCTGTATCAGATTCTATAACTTTGGTTGTTTGACCACCACAATCCAAACGAATCATAGTGTCGCTGACCTCTTGATTGTCTGGAACACCAAGCATTTTCGCCATTTTCTTCTCATCGAAAATACTATCGCCACTGGCATCATGTATGACAAGGCCAGTGCCACCAGTAGTAGCCTTAGTGTGTTTAATAATTGAGTTCGTATAATCGCTTTCTTTATTGATAAACTGGTTGGCTTGACGAAGATTGGTGTATCTACCGCCTTCGTCGATTTCTTGAAATTCTACAGTACCGCCATTTGAATTTTCATACAATTGTTTAAGGAATAATTTTTTGTATCCTTCATAAGCTTCTGGAGTTTCAACAATTTTGTTGGCGACAGTATTGATTTCTTTTTCGGTGTCGATTTCGCCTTTAATATGGAATTTGTCGCGCCAATCTTCGTCGAAATTGTTTGCGAAGAATTGTTCTACGTCGTTATTTTCTTCAAAACCTTTGAGACCCATGGAGTTCCAAACTAACTGGTCTGGAGATTTTTGAATGTTTGTAGTCCATTCAGACAAAGCACCTTCTGGAGTCTCGGCTTCGATAGGTTTACCAAAGTTCGCGCCGTCACTAGACCAGAATGGGTCCTCAGCAGAATTATACCCACCATGAACAATTTTAAGAGTTGTATCTTCGCCGTTTAATTCGTAATTATCAGGAGTGTCATCACCATCAAAATCTACAGCTCCAACATACTCCGTATCCGGAATATCGTATGAACAAATTTCTTCGCCGTCATAGAATAGAGCGGCGCTTGAAACGGTTTCGTTAGGAGCTGATGGTTTGAATTCAAATTCGCCATCAAATGGTTGATCACATTGTATAGAAGCGTATGATATAAAGTTGCCGTCGCTTTCTGAGCCAACCGATACCCAATCGCCGGTAAAGTTCCCATCATCCACAGTGTCAAAAATGGCAGAATCCGAAGGCAAAAGCGCGTAAGTACTACCATCATCAGCGGTGATAATATCAGCAGATAGAGCCTTGCCATCATCTAAACCTACGATGAATTCGGAATCCGATGGGGCGTTGGAAATCGGGATGTGATAACCGTCGCTATGCAATTCCGGATCACCAAAAGCAGTACCATGTGAAGAATCAAAACTAATTCCAGAATAATTTACTACATCATCGTTTTCAGGATTGTTTAGATATTCTGATAGTTTGATTTTGTCGGTAATTTCGTGAGCGGATGGCAAATCGGTGTTTCCTTTAATTTCGAATTTATCTGCATCTAGCCCTAAAGTCTGGCTTATATCTTTGATTGCATCGTCAGTAGGAAGACCGGTTTCATTATCTATTTCGATATTGTCCATAATTGGCTCACCTTCTTTGTTTACCAAATCGATTGTGCCATCATCCTGGGTAACGAATTTTGCGCTTTTAAGATTTTCTATATTATCTTCTGGGGAAACTGTATCTTCGGCACCAAAGAAATTGCCGAGTGCAACAACTGGTTTTGCATCTTTAATATCCTCGAGAATATCTTTGCCATGTAGCCAAGAGCTAATAGCAATAGATGTACCGGCAGCAATAGCCGCGGCTCTTTTCGCCTCTTTCGCAATCTTTTTTCCTTGATTTTTCCTTACATCTTCTACTTTTTGCTTTATTTCTTTAATATCTTTGTTGCCTTCCAGCTGTTCCCTAATAGCTTCTTCTGTCGCTGTTAGACCTTCGGTTTCAATCATAGCTTTTTTGAGACCGTTTAAGGATTTGAAAAATTCTAATTTATTTTTTTCCATATCCTTGCGCGCGCCAAAGCCAATTAGTTGAACACCCTTATTGTTTTTCTGTAAATCCATAAGCGTACGATATTTAGCAATCAAATGTGCGGCGTCTTTAAATTTATCCCCTTCGCCTGCTTTGATTTTGCCAGTTTTTTCGTCGATATTTTTGTCCATCCATTCAATCATATCTTTAAAACCGAAAACTGTCTGTTTGTCCTCAACGTCTTCGTTCCATACAGTTTTACCTTCGGCGTTGAGAGCATCTCTAACATTTTCGCGACCTTGGCGATTTTTTTCTGCCACACCTGCCGTTACCGCACCAATACCAGCAGCAACAGTTGCTTTTACTGCAGTACCTGCTAGGCCCACTCCTAGCCCCTTATTGATAGCACCGCCTTTAATATAATTGATCCCTCCTACAACAAGACCAACAGCGATACCAGCAGCAGCGCCATATTCAAGAGTGGCTTTATCCTTTAGACGGGCGTAAGTTTCTTTAGCAGCAAGACCAGTTTCGACATCAGCAGATAAAATGGATAAATGTTTATCTAGATATTTATCGATAGCTTCGAGTGCGGCATCCTTAGTTTGTTTATTTCTTCTTCCATCCAGTTCATCATGCAAAGCACCACGTAAGTCTACATCGATTTGTTCAGCAATTTCTTCGTAATTATTGATTTTAGATGCATTCGGATTTTGCTTATTAATTTCTTCAATTTTTTCAAGCAATTTTTTACGTTCGGGTTCAATTCTATCATCATTATTAAAAGAGCTTTTTTTGTCTTTGGCAACTTTTGCAGTATATTCACCAAAAACTTTACGAATTTGATCGTCGGCGGAAAGATTTTTTGCATCCTCTTTGCTAGTCTCACGAAGTTCAGCAAAAGTTTTTTGATTTTCGGATTTATTAATTCTAACTCCAATTTCTTCACCTTCATTAAATTCGTGAGCGAGCTTAGCCCTTTCTATTAGAGCTTCGTTTGTACTGTTGTCTAGCTTTTCTTGAGTTATCTCACTAATAATTTCTTCTTTATTAAATTTGTCAGCAGCATTAACCTCTTCAATGGCTAACTCGGCAGCGGCTAGATTGCCGGTTTTTTCGATAGCTTCTTTAATAGTTCCTTTATAATGGCCGAGCCGTATTGTGCGTCTAATTGTATCGATTGTAGTTTTTGGTAATTTAACAATTCCTTTTACTATTCCATAGCCCAAATTTAAGCCTGGAATTTTAGAAAGTGTTTGGTCAATTTTATGAAGGCGGGTATTTTCAAGATATTCTTTATACTCTTCGAGAGTTTTTTGTTCGTTTGGATGATTTTCGTTGTATTTTTGCAGTTTCTTATTGAGTCTGTCGTCTTTTCGTTGGTCTTCCCATTCTTCAATGGCATCAATGGCATAGCCTCTGGCGGTTTTTTCGACATCTTCTTTAGAAACATTGGCATTCACGATTTGATAAACTTTGTCGCCACGAGCTTGGAATTCCGAACTTGAGCCTTCATAGTGTTTAAGAGCATTAGTCTCTAGTTTTTTCAAGGCTTCTTCTGTATTTTCTGCGACTGTTTCTTTTTGGTTATTATCCATCAAGCCTCCTGTTTTTTGTCGGCGCCAAGATAAATTTCGCGGAATTTAGCCATGGCCTCTACTGAAACAGCGCCGGCGTCGACACCAGAATCCTGAATCAGCTGAGCAACTGCTTCTGGGCTGGCGGTGTCGTTTTCAATCATGGCGTCGAGTTCATCTAATTTTTCTTTTGGCAAACTTTCTAGAACAGCACGATTAATGAAATTGTTGACGCGCTCGATAATGTCGTTTACCATATCTTTTTTGGTTTCTTCATCCATTTCGCCAAAATTTTTTTCAATTAAAAGTCCTTCGGCAAAACTAGCGACAACTTCTTCGTTAGACATATTAGCCAATTGCTCATCGATGGATGAATCTGATTGACCATCTTTTGAATCTGATTCTGGCTGTGATTTTTCTGAAAATTCGGTTTCTTCAGCCTTTCCAGCTTTATTGGCAAGAGGAGCCTGACTATCAAAATCAGGAACTTCTGGTTCTGGTGGACGAATAATTTGCTGAGTGTCTTGCGAGGTAGACTGATCTTCTTGAGTTTGATTTTGTTGAGTTTGATTGTTATCGTCCATGTGGATGCCTTTCATTTTTTATGACCTTATTTTCTTAATCATAGCATAAGCGTAAAAAAAATGCAATTTTTCTATAATTAAAAAACCGAACATCATGTTCGGTTTTTTAAATTGTAATTTATGGTTTTTAAACTATACTAAGTAGTAAGATCAGCAATTCGTAAAAGATTTGGAAGTTGCTAATCCTGATAGGATTATATCTTACATTGGCTATCCTCCTGGTTAAAGTTGATATTCTTTCTTTCATTAGTAATGTGCTCCTTTTTGTTTTTGTTTATTTTTGTTTTGATTAGGATGCGTATTTGCTATCCATACTGAATAATGCGATGCGACCGAGTTTTTGGTTTTTGGCTTTAATTTTTTCGATGTTTTCGTGTTTTTCTTTGTTTAGTTCTGTGGGTGAAATGTATTCCATTTCTTGATTTTCATCACCGTAGATGGCGTAGTCTACGTCGATATCGTCGTGCCAGTCTTCTTCCCTTTCTTTCGGTATTTCAAAAGTTGATATGTTTTGTTTAAATTTTTCCGCCATTTTAGCTCCTTTTTGTTTTTTTATTGTTTTTATTTTTTTGTTTGTTAGATTTTTTATTTTATTGTCTAACTTGCTTTTATTGTAGCACACATTGGCGAAAAAGTCAATAGTGATTATGGTTAATTTTAAGTAGCTTGTCAAATTAACAGGGATAAAATCCATCAAAAATAATCACTATCTTTTTGATTTTTTAGCCTTTTTACGACAAATTTTAGAAGCTTATTGCGCCTTCCCTATATTTTTTCAAGGGAGATGGTAATATTCTTGTCGCCAAGTTTGGCGATTTCATCGTGGGCGAAGTTCTGGCTTTCTGTAATTTCGACGGCAAGAACTTCGGTTTTGACTAATTCTAAGAATTCTTTTGGTGGGAGTTCAGATAGAGAGAGCTTAATCTCGTCGTCCATCGAAAGACCAGCTTGTTTGCGGGCAGATTGAATGGCACGAATATAATCGCGAGCTAAACCTTCCCTCTTTAATTCTTCGGTGAGAGTTTTATCTAGCTTGAGTTCTTTGCCATTTTTGACTTTTTTGACGTTTACTTCATCGGCAATGATTTTTTCGTAGAAATCTGGGAGCTTTTCGCCGTCGTAGGTGAGACTAGACAGAGGTTGGCGGACTTTGATCTGCTCTTCGGTTTCGGATTTTTGCATACGCAAAGCCAAAGCATCGGTGATAATTTGGCGGGTACGTGCCATGTTGTCTATAATTTCAGTATCAATGTCGCCAGATTTTGGCCAATCTAATAGATGCACAGAATCAGAGGAGCCGGTGATTTTTTGGTAAAGTTCCTCGGCGAGAAATGGGGTGAACGGAGCGAGAATTTTAGCAAGATAAACCAGAGTATAATACAGGGTAGAAAAGGCGGCAAGTTTATCGGACTCGTCGTCGTTTTTAGAGAAGCGACGGCGAGAACGGCGAACAAACCAGTTACTCAAATCGTCGATAAATGGCAAGACGTTTTCGAGAGCCTTAGGTATATTGTATTCTTCCATGCTTTCAGTGATTTGGTTGCGGAGTTGGTAAACGCGGGAGATGATCCAGACATCTAATGGGTTTGATATGTTGGTTTTTTGGAAAGTTCCCTCGCTATCTAGGCCTTCAATTTCAGCGTAAGTGGTGAAGAAGTCGTAAACATTCCAAATCATGGCGAGTTTGCGATTAACATCAGAGACATCTTTATCGAGCAGGGAGAAATCTTCGCCAGAACAAACTGGGCTAGAAAGTAAGAGGAAACGCAATGCGTCAGCGGAATATTGGTCCATTAAAATATTCGGATCGGTATAATTGCCAAGAGATTTACTCATTTTGCGACCGTCATTGCCGGCCAAAGTGCCGGTGGTGATGACATTCTTATAAGCATTTTTGGCGCCTTTTTTGGCTTTTTCGCCAAAAGCACCGACTTCGGCAAGAGCAGTATTAACTGTATGGACATAATAGAACCACGCACGAACCTGACCGACATATTCAACGATAAAGTCAGCTGGGTAGTTTTTCTCGAATTTTTCTTTGTTCTCGAATGGATAATGGAGCTGAGCGAAAGGCATAGAGCCAGATTCGAACCAGCAGTCGAGAACTTTATCGATACGGGTGAAATGCTCACCGTTAAAATCAAATTCAATCTCATCGACCCATGGGCGGTGATAATCGTCGAGAGTTTTGCCGGAATATTTCTCGAGTTCGGCGTATGAACCAACAACTATAACTGTTCCCTCTTTAGACTTCCAAACCGGCATGGCGGTAGCCCAAAAACGATCGCGAGAGAGATTCCAATCTGGTGCAACTTCAATATTTTTAGCGAAACGACCGTGTTTAAGATGGCTTGGGAACCAATTGATATTCTCGTTTTCTGCTAACATCATGGATTTTTGGTTTTCGATATCAAAGAACCAACTTGGGAAGGCACGATACATAACGCGTTCCTTAGAACGAGGATTGAACGGGTATTCGTGCTCTATGTATTCGATTTTATAAATAATTCCCTGTTCTTCGAGAACTTTGGCGATGAATTTGTTAGCAGCCCAAACTTGAATACCGTGTTCGTCGGTATCGCGAACACCAAGTTTATGAAGTTTGTCGGCGTATTCTTTAATATAATAACCGTTTTCATCAAGAGTATCGACAAAACCGATTTTGTCTTCGTGTTGTTTGTAAAGTTCGTAGTCGTTTTCACCATAAGCAGGAGCGACATGAACAACACCGGTGCCTTCGCCCTCACCCACAAAGTCGGCGGTGAAAACTTGGCAAATCGTGCCATCTATAGATTCATATTCGAGACCAGCTAAATCCTCGCCTTTAATTGTCTCAAAAGGCCCTGCCGCAATATCTTTGCCAAAAACATGTTCAAGACAAAATTTAGCTACAATATAAGTTTTATTTTCTACCTTAACTTTAACGTATTCTATATCTTTGCCGACGGCTAGAGTGCGGTTAGCCATAAGAGTCCAAGGTGTAGTGGTCCAGGCTAGGAAATAGGTAGCTTCGGAATCTTTCAATTTAAACTTGACATAAACGCTAGGGTCGGTGACAGTTTGGTAAGCGTCGTTATCCATGGTGACTTCAGCTTTTGATACAGGGGTAGCAAATTTAGTATCATACATAAGAACCTTACGGCCTTCGTAGATTTTACCGGCGTCGTAAAGTTGTTTGAAAGCCCACCAGACAGATTCCATAAAATCTTTATTCATGGTGCGGTAGCAATCATCAAAATCAACCCAACGACCGATACGATCGACGGTTCCCCGCCAAGTTTCAGAGTTAGCAACCATGGATTCACGAGCTTTGACGATGTAATCTTCGAGAGACCACTTGGTGCCGATTTCGCGGCGGTCAGTAATGCCGAGTTGTTTTTCAACGTAATTCTCTGCTGGAAGACCATGGCAATCCCAACCCCAGCGGCGTTCGACGCGTTTGCCGTTCATGGTCCAGAATCTTGGGACAGCATCTTTTAAAATGGAGCTAAGAAGTGTGCCATGATGTGGATTACCAGTAATAAATGGTGGGCCATCATAAAAAACGTAGGAATTATCAATTGGACGATTTTCGACTGATTTTTCAAAGGTTTTATTTTTCTTCCACCAATCGACTAAGGCTTTTTCATATTCTATCGCTTTGCGACGAGTGCCAGATTTGTATTTCATACTTGCTCCTTTGTATTAAAAAATCCAATGTTTTCACATTGGAACTCTATCGAGCGGTACCATCCAATTTCCGATTATCGGCACTTAATTTGTCTTTTACGCAGATTTACGGGCAAGTCTAATCGGTTTCCCTTTCTTTTGCCAGCTCGCGGGTGATAACCGCTCAAACGCTTTGATGGAATTATACCATACCAAATAAAAATACGCAAACATTTGATTTGCGGAGTTATATCATATAATACAAGACCTCGTTGATGAGTGGGAGATCTTGACCACGCCAAGAAGCAAGAACTTCGCCATCGTTACCTAATGCCAAAATAGTAGGATATTCGACTATATCATAGGCGACACAAAAATCGGTGTTTTCGTCTGGATCCATAGTTTCGATTTTGCGGCCAGTTTGGCGATAAAAATCTTCAAGCCATTCATTGACTTTTCTAGAGTAATCTTCGCCTTCCCTAAAAATACAGATTGTGCGCATTATTTTTTCTTCTTTTGCTCTTTCAGAATGTTTTCGAAATCGTCTAAGGTTTTAAATTCTAGAAAGACGCTAGCAAAACGAACGTAAGCAACTTCGTTGACTTCGGCGAGAACGTCTAATACGGCTTCGCCAATTTGTTTGGAAGAAATTTGTTCGGAGCCGTAGGAATAAAGGATATCGGAAGCGCGATTGACGACTTCTTCGACCTCTAATTCTGAATTGAAGAACTTGCCAACACTACGATTAACTGCTGAAAGTAGTTTGTCACGATCAAAAATCTCTTTATTACCACTGCGTTTGGAGACGGTAAGCTGTGGCAACTCAATACGCTCATAAGTGGTAAAACGATGCCCATCCAAAGATTCACGACGACGGCGAATCATGGTGCCGTCAACGGTTTCGCGGCTTTCTAGGACTTTACTATCTCCGATACGAAAATTTCGTTCCATCCGCGTGCCCACCTCTATTTCTTTTTCTTATTCCTCAAACGTTCACGCAAGGAAGGCGGAACATCTAGTTCGTCATCATCTGTAGCTGGTTCTGAGGTAGGTTCACTTTTAATGGAATCCCACATGTTAGATTTGTTTTCGGTAGTAAAATCTTTGGCCTCAGTAGATGATGTTTTTTCGCTACTAAAGCTGCTGATTGAGGCTTCTTCAGTTGGTTCTGGTTCGATGTCTGCAATTGGTTCTGGTTCGTTATAATAGTCTGAATCAAAACCAGTAGCGACAACAGTAACGACAATTTCATCTTCTAGCTCTGGACGGATAGAAGCACCAAAGATAATGTTAGCGTCTGGTGAAACTGCACCAGTAATGACCTCGGCGGCTTCTTGGACTTCGCTCATAGACATGTCATAACCACCAGCAACTGAGAATAGTACTCCGCGTGCACCATCAATTTTAACCTCGATTAGAGGTGATTCGACAGCTTGTTGAGCAGCAATGACAGCGCGATTCTCGCCAGAAGCGCGACCAATACCCATAAGAGCAGAGCCAGCGTTTTTCATGATGGCTTTAATATCAGCGAAGTCTAAGTTAATTAGAGAATGCTCGGTGATAAGCTCGGAAATGCCTTGGACGCCTTGACGTAGAATATCGTCAGCGATTTTGAAAGTCTCAAGAAGCGGAGTGCGAGGATCAATAGTTTGTAGCAGACGATCATTTGGAATGGTAATAAGTGCATCTACTTGGCGAGCAAGTTTATCAATAGCAACATCTGCATTTGCACGACGACGAGCACCTTCAAAGGTAAATGGTTTAGTGGCCACACCTACGGTTAGAATTCCTTTTTTACGGGCTTCTTCAGCAACAATTGGACCAGCACCTGAACCAGTACCGCCACCAGCACCTAAAGTAATGAAAACCATATCTGCACCATCAAGAGCTTTATCAATGGTTTCCCTGCCCTCTTCAGCGGCTTCACGGCCCTTTTCTGGATCGCCACCAGCACCTAACCCTTTGCCAATATGAACTTTGGTATCGGCTGGCGAATGATGTAATGCTTGAGAATCGGTGTTGATAGCTACAAATTCCACACCAGAAAGACCCACTTCTTTCATGCGTTCAACTGCAGAGCCACCGGCACCGCCAACTCCTACTACTTTTATTCTTGCTTTACTTTCCACCTCTGTCGGTTTTACTTCTGGCATAATTTACCTCGCTTAAATTTGATATTATTATATACCTAAAAAGTATAAAAATCAAGAGTTTTCTGTTAATTGTAATCGTATTTATTTTTTAGAACTTGCTGAAAAAACCTTTGAGGAAACCACCCGAAGATTTTTGAGATTTAGGAGCTTTGAGTTTTTTAGCGGATTTTTTGGATTTTTTGCCCAATGAAAGATTTACTTGGGACTCTTCGGCGGCAAACATGGCAAGGCCTACTGCTGCGGCAAATTCTGGGCGCTCGACAGCATCGGCGACGCCTTCTAAGTTGTATGGAACGCCGATTTTAACGGCGGCTTCTAAGCATTGTTTGGCGAAAATTTCGATGTCGCGCATTTTAGCCCCACCACCAGTGAGGATAACTCCCTCTGGTAAGCGTTGGTCGTACTTGGCGATTTTAAGTTTTTTGCGAACTTCTCCGAAAATTTCTTCTAGGCGAGCTTTGACGACTTCTTCAACTTCTCTGCGGTCGAAAGTGCGTTCGCCGTGTTTGCCAACTTTAATAGCGAGAGATTTTTCGGAATCGAAATCGCCAGTTACAAAGCGGGTTTTGATTTCTTCGGCTAAGTCTGGGTCGATAGCGAGGACGATAGCTAAATCATTGGTAATATTATTAGAACCAACTGGCACCACGCCAACATATTGCAAATCGCCTTCTTCGTAGATAGCGATAGAAGTAGTAGCAGCGCCTAAATCAATCACAGCGACGCCGTTTTCTTTTTGACGTTCATTCAAAACTGCCTTAGCAGCAGCAACTACGCCTGGGATAAGCCTGAGTGCCTCGACATCGGCGTTCATAGTGGCTTTTTTGAGATTTTCGCAATTTGGAGTCAACGCAGAAATAACATTAGCGCGCATCTCTAAACGTGCGCCGGACATACCCATTGGGTCTTTGATTCCCGCTTGGCCATCGAGAGCATATTCGAGCGGAATTACATCTAAAACATCGCGATTAGCTGGGATACGGCCGCTGACAGCAATGTCGACGACGCGGTCTAAATCTTCGGGGTTGATTTCGTGTTCAGCAGTGCCGACGGCGATCATTCCCTCGGTGTGAGTAGAAATAACTGTAGAACCATTAATAGAAACGTAAGCAGAACGGACATCATAGCCGCCCATACGCTCGGCGTCACCGAGCATTTTGTCGATAGCGCCAGCTGGACCAGCTAAATTAGCAGGAATGCCTTTGCGCATACCAGCAGATTTTCCTTCATTATAGCCGACAATGGCAATGTGATTGTTTTTATCGACAGAAGCAATAACCGCGCGGACGTTTTCGGTGCCAACGTCTAAGCCGGTTACGAAGCGCTTATTTTCATCCATAAGCTTATTATAACATACATACTAGTTTTTAGAAAGCAAAATGCCACTTTTTCGGGACGCTTCGTCGCGCCCGTCGTTACGGGGCTCCTCGCTGCGTAAGCTCCCGTCGTCGCTTATGCCCCTCAAAATGGCATTTCTGCTTTCTATAACTAAAATAAGCAAAAACGCTATATTTAGCGTAAAAAAAGTCTTGACAACACTATATGTGGGGGGTATAATAGAGCTCAGGTAATACTTAAAAACATAAACACGGGCTATTTGGAGGTAAAAAAGCCCTAAAAGGAAGGAAAACCATGAAGAAAATTATTTACAAAAATCCAAATGATGCGGAGAATTTTGACTTAAATAGGTTTGTAAAATCTTTGAAAAAATACGCCAATGTTTCAGCGAAGGAAGCAAAAGAGGTTTTGGCGGATTTTGAACAGTATGAAACTATGCATGTTTCATGCTTGGTAGAAGCGGGTATGAGATTGATTAATAAAAAAGCTGGTGAAGAGGCGATGCAAGAGTATCTTTCTGACCATGCAGAATGGTTTGACGAAGGTAAATTTGAGCGTTTGCGCCGAATCACAGGCTATTTAGTGGGCACTTTGGACCGTTGGAATGATGCGAAAAAAGCCGAAGAGGCTTCGCGCGTAAAGCACTGCGTGAATTCAGCAATTGATGATGCAGCGCGCTTAGCGGCACTTGAAACTCAAGCGATGGAACAAAACGTAGCCTACGCTACCAGATAGATTTTGACTTGCGCCTCGAGAAATCGAGGCGCTTTTTTAATTTTTAATTCTCGAGAAGTTTACAGATAAGGGCGATAAGGAGAGGTTTTTCTTTGGGGTTTGATTCGGCGATAAGGAGCGCGAGAGCGGTAAGGGCGCGGTCGCTGATTTTGGTTTCACCGTTTTTGGTGAGGTGAAAATTATTAATCGTAAGGAAAATTACGAAAAGTAGGGCGCCGATGCGCTTATTACCATCGTAAAATGGGTGGTCTTTGATGATGAGATAGAGGAGGTTGGCGGCTTTTTCTGCAATAGATGGGTAAACATCTTTCCCTTCAAAAGTCTGATGAATCGCCCCTATAGATGACAAAAACGCTTCCCCTCTTGGCTTGCCGAATAGTTCATCGCCTTTTACTGTCTTTTTTAGGCTCTTTATCATTTCCACGCAATCTTTTTCGCTCAGTCTCTTTTGCGCTCGCCCTGTCTTTTTAAACGAAATGTGCCCCTCGTCATATTCTTTTAATGCCTTAAAACTCAGGCTATATTTAGAAATTACCTCTAATACGCCGTTTGCTTCTAGGCTATTTAGCTCATTTTGCGCCATCAGTCGCTTTACAATTCCAAGCGCGCCTTCAATTTCTTGGAGTTTTTTCCCGTCTAGCTCTTTTAAGCGGCGCTCATTTACCGCTGCGCCGTCCACTATGTACGCTTTCAAAGTTTTTGTCGCCCAGATGCGGAAATCGGTGGCTTTTCTGGAATTAACACGATAGCCAACAGAGATGATGGCGTCGAGATTGTAAGATTTTACCTCACGTAATACCGTTCTTTTGCCCTCTTTACGAACTTGTGCATTTTTTGCACAAGTTGCCTCCTCCTGAAGTTCGCCATCCCGATAAATATTACGCATATGCCGGTTAATTACCGAGCGATCTACATTAAACAATGTTGCCATTTGTTCTTCTGTAGCCCAAATCGTCTCATTCGAGACATCAAAAACTACTTCGCCTTTCTCGACTTTGTAAATTTCTATCTGTTTTTCGTTTTCCATTAAGCCTCCAACTTGTGTTTTGTAAACATGTTAAGACAATAGTACCTTATTTTAAATAACTTGTAAAGATATTTTACAAGTTCGGAATCTAGGACTACAATTCGCCCCAGTTTTCGCCGGTGGTGATGTCGACTTTGAGTTTGACTTTGAGCTCGGGGGCGACGGATTCCATTTCTTGTTTTAAGATGTTAGTGACCTCTTTGGCTTGAGATTCTTCGCATTCGATGATGAGCGAATCGTGAACCTGCATGATCATATCGGCGCCACTTGGGAGTTTTTTGCTAATATTTATCATGGCGCGTTTCATAAGATCGGCTTCAGTTCCCTGAATCGGCATATTGGCGGCGGCGCGTTCGGCGGCGGCGCGTACCATAAAATTGGCAGCTTTGATATCTGGAACATAGCGTTTGCGACCGAAGAAAGTCTCGACATAGCCGTTTTTGCGGGCGCCATCGAGGATTTGATTGAGATAATCTTTGATAGGTTTTCTGAGTTCAAAATAGCGGTCGATAAAATTTTTGGACTCGGTGATGGTCATGCCGGTGGCATCAGAGAGGCCTTTGGCGCTCATGCCGTATAAAACACCGAAATTGATGACCTTAGCGGCGCGGCGCTGAGGTTTGGTGACCTTTTCCATGGCTTCTCCTAAACTCATGCCATTTTTGAGTTCATTTCGGTAGAAAGCCTCGGCAGCGGTTTTGGTGTGGATGTCTAGGTTGTTATTGAAATCGTTAATTAAGTTTTGGTCGTTTGCGAGGACGGCGGCAAGGCGGAGTTCGAACTGAGAATAATCGGCGGAAATGAGAATTTTCCCCTGTGGAGCTATGAAACCAGCGCGTATGCTTTTGCCGTCTTCGGTGCGGGTGGGGATGTTTTGGAGATTTGGATCTTTGCTGCTAAGGCGGCCGGTAGAGGTGACATCTTGGGTGAAAGTGGTGTGAATGCGGCTGTTTTTATCGGCGAGCTCTGGGAGTGGGATGATGTAGGTGCTCAGCAACTTGGCGGCTTCGCGGTATTCGATGATAAGTGGAATGATTTCGTGGGTGTTTTTGAGTTTTTCGAGCTCCTTTGCACCGGTAGAAAAGCCTTTTTTATTCTTTTTGATGCCAGCGGTGGGGAGGTTTAATTTTTCGAAGAGAACTTCGGAGAGTTGAATCGGTGAATTTATGTTAAATTCGACACCAGCAACTGAGTAAATTTTTTGTTCAATCTGGTGAGTTTTCTCTGTAAATTTTTTGTTCAACCTAGCAAAATGGTCGCGGTCTATAAGCATACCGATTTTTTCCATTTGGCGTAAAATTGGGTCGAGTTTGGCGTCTAGTTCGGTAGTGTAGTTTTGATTGGGTTCGGTAGTTTCTGTAATTTCAGTACTGCCGCTAAGGTTAAACTTTTTGATTAAAGAGTTAAAACGGAGGTTTTGCAGGCTTTTTGCAACTTTTTTCCTGTCCATGGTGAAATCTGGAATTTTAGTTAAATCTACTGGGGCATCGAACATGATTTGAGCGAGTTTTTTTGAGAGATAAGCGGAATCTTTGCCATTTTCGAGCTTGACTCTAGTGGAGCCGGTGATTTTGTCGAGATTTTGGTAGATGCCATCTAAGGTGCCGAACTCGTTTAAGAGTTTGACGGCGGTTTTTTCGCCGATGCCTGGAACGCCTGGGATATTGTCGGAAGCGTCACCTTTTAGGGATTTTAAGTCGAGGAATTGGGATTTTTTGATGCCGTATTTTTGCTCGACTTCGGCAACGTTGAGCTCTTCGATGTTGGTGAAACCTTTTAAGATACGCCACATTCTGGTGTTTTCGTCGACGATTTGGAGCATGTCGAGGTCGGAGGAAATGATGAAAGTTTCGTAGTCGCAGTTCCCTTTTTCGTCTAGAGTTTGGTCGGCTTGGCGCGAGAAGGTGCCGATGATGTCGTCGGCTTCGTAGTTTTCGACCTCTATAAATGACCAGCCGAGGTCTTGGACGAGATTCTCTAGCAGGGGGATTTGGGCGTAGAAATCGTCGCCTGGTTTAGTGCGGCCGGCTTTGTAATCTGGGTAGAGGGCGCGGCGCTGAGAGACGGAAGATTTGGAGTCCCAAGCTACGACGACTTTGGTGGGGTTTAATTTGTGGACGATTTCCATGGCGATGGCGGCAAAGCCATAGACGCCGCCGGTAGGAGTGCCATCGGCGAGACCGAGATGTGGCATGGCATAATAGCCGCGATAGAAGACTGATTTGCCGTCGATTAGGACTAGTTTCTGCATATAATGATTATAGCATATGGAACGGATTGAGTCATAAAAACAGTTACAGCGTGTCCTTCGGACACGCTCCGGGCCGCTCTGGCCAAGTCTTCAAGGTCCTTAGAACACACAGTAACTGTTTTTATGACCCATTCAAGTATTATTTAGAAATCAATTTCCTTTAGGATCTTATCGGTAGCGTTCTCGGCATCTTCGATGGTGCCGTTGTTTAAGATGTAATAATCTGCCATGGCGATAGGGGCGCCTTTTTCGAGATTTTCGATTTCGGAGCGGTCGCGCTCGCGGATGGCTTTGCCGTCGAAAGAACGGCCTGGGCGCTTTGCTACGCGCTCGTAGCGAAGTTTGCGGTCCACGACTACAGCGAGGAAAGTGAGGTTGGTAGGAAATTCATGTTTTAAGGTTTTATATTCGGTCCAGGAATAGACGCCGTCTAGCACGATGCGCTTTTGACCGGCGGCGATGAGATCTTTGGTTTCGGCGATGACTTGGCGCACGACCCAATCTTTGCCTTCGGTTTCGCGAATCATTTCGCGGAAATTCTTTTCTGATTCCCCGTCTTCGGTGCGCTCGATGCCGCGCTTTTCCATCTCTTTATAAATCATGCCTCCGAAATAGACTTTGGGATATTGTTTGCTAGTGAGGTGGTCGACGATGACCGATTTGCCGCTGCCGCTCATCCCAACCACGGCGAGAATTTTTACGTTGTCCATAGTTATAGTATAACATGGCGTGGGGAGGAATTAAGATTTTTTACCAATAAAATAAAAGACCATATGAGTGTGCGGTTCTGGGTTGCCTTTATGTCCCTTGTCAAAAACTTTTTTACACTGCATTTCTATAGTGTCAAGGTTCTTGACTAAAGTTGTAGCAATGGAATCTGGCAATCCTTTTTCGTCCATAAGGTAAGAAAAAGCTAAAATTCCATTTTTAGACACACTATTTATTATGTTTTTGAGTGCTTTTAGTGCAGAATGATCAGGTAAATAGTGTAAAACATTTGTACAAATAACTAAATCCCATCCACAAGATTTTTCCTTATAATTAAAATCTAAAACATTACCTTCAACGACTTTTATTGTGTTTTGTTTTTGTAGCTCTTTTATTTTAAATTGCAACTCTGCAACTTTTGTATTGTCGATATCAAAAGCTTTGACCAGACAATTTTCCATATCAAGCGTAACACTTCCATTGCCGCAGCCGCAATCTAAAACTGATGGGGTGGAAGTTTTTAAATATTGCTTAGCTTTACGCGCAAATTCTACTGAATTCATATTTTATATTATGCATGAAAATTGGGGGAAAGTCAAGTAAGCATTGAAAAGCCCCTTCTGGGGAAGGGGCTACAAGATAATAGTTAAAATGGAACTATTACTCGTTTTGGCACAGCCAACACTGAGGGTCTTTCGCAAAAGCGTCCCCTCCAGATGTCCCAAAAGCCACTGCACGACAACCGCGACAGTAGTTAAGCAATCTACAATCTTTGCAACCTTCGATTTTTGAAAAATCACGATAGTAATTCATTTGCTGTCCGAGAAAGACTTCTTCTAGAGACTGTTCTGGGAAGTGTCCGACCGGAGTGTCCATTCTGCGACAAGCATAAATTTCACCCGTTTCAAGGAGTGTCATGTGAGAAATCCCACAGTGGCACCCCTCGTAAACGATATCGTCATTTTCTAGTTCTAGAAGACCTTTTTCGTAAAGGATTGCTTGCCATAGGTGGTCCTTAAGTGTAAAAGTAGTACCTTTATCCACAAGTTCCTTATAGACATCCCACATTTCGTTAAGGAAATCGTGATATTTCTCTGGCGAAATATTAGATTCAGTATCTCCGTGGGTAGGACAATATCTTGCGAAAGCGGCTACTTCTACTCCGATATCCACTATTAAACGTGTGATATCCGGAACTTCGCGATAATTTACTTTCGAAACTGTAGTCATAACAACTGGCGGTAATCCGCAAGATTTTAATAACTTTAGTTTTTCGATAGTAATATCAAAAGAACCTGGCATTCTCATTGCATCATGTGTTTCTTTTAAACCGTCTACCGAGAGCTGGTATCTGGAACAACCCATTTTTTTGAGCCTGCTAATAACTTCTGGCGTTAAATGGAATGGATTACCCAAAATATTAAAAGGGATATTCCTTTCTTTTACGAGTTCCAAAATTTGCCAGAACTGAGGATGAAGAATTGGGTCTCCGCCAGTAATGGCAAGTGTTGGCTTCTTTTTTGCTTTTTTGCAAAAAGATTTAAAATCGTCCAACAATTTTTCAGCGTTTTCTAAAGTCCATTCTTCATTCGGAATAGGTTTTTCAGAATTAAAAATATAGCAATGCTTACACCTTTGGTCACATCTGTTGGTTATATGCCATTGCAGGGCAAAATAACCAGCCATGATAATCTCCTTTCTTTTTTAGAGAGTCCCACAAACTCCGCAACCGGAACAGCTACTGCTACCACCGGAATCGCATCCGGAAGCTCCACAACTTGCACATCCACCATTGCAAATTACTGCGGCAAATGCTTTTTGTGGAGTCCTAGAGAGAACGTCTTGGATGGTCCCAACGGGTTTTCTTGCCTTAGGCTTTTCTAACCAAGAATTTAACTTGGTCTTGAGGCTTTTTTCAGCCCAAGAATTTAATGTGCGCACGTCCATCTTGGCTTCCTCCTTTCGTTCAGAGTCACAATTTTTGGTTGTGCTGTTTATTATTATAAACTATATTATAATTTTTGTCAATAAGGCACTCTCTGGCGGTTGTTTTTCTATTGTACTCTATCTTTATAAAATTAAAAGCGAATTTTATAGAAATTGATTTTGAGCCATAGAAGGATACTCCAGCAAAGCATGGTATAATGAGGTATGGACAAATTTTTTACTACCAGCGACCCGCTAGATGAGATTATCGAGAAGACTTTGCCTAAGCAGAAAATTTTAAAAGCCGAGCATATCTTGACTGGTTGGACTAACATCGTAATTGAGGTGACAACAGACAGAGGCGCTTACTTTTTCCGTTTTCCGAGGAATCCGTTTTGGGCGAAAATGATCATAAAAGATGCGGCAGTATGTAATTTTGTGGAGGGTAAAACCAGCTATTACACGCCGCAAATGAAACTTCATTACGACGAAAAGAATCGGCCGTTTTCGGTACATGAGAAAATCGAAGGATATACTCTGGGTGATAGAATTTATAACCTT
>JAZLJU010000035.1:0-23112 GCA_045618065.1 Candidatus Nanosyncoccus sp. | reverse complement strand
ATTAATTTTATTTTATTACATTTCTTCAGGGATTTCAATACCAAGCAGATTAAGACCGTGCGTCATGGTGTCTAAATAAACTTTGACAATTTTAACGCGTTCGGCTTCTTTGTCCGAGCCAGCGACTGGACAGTTTTCGTAGAAACGCGAAAACTCTTGAGCAAGTTCGTATAAGAAATTACAAAGTTTGTGTGGTGCCATCTCGAGAACGGATTCGTGTAACGTTCCTTTATATTCTGATAGTTTTTTAATGAGATTGCGTTCTGATATTTTTGGAACAAGTTCTCGTTCGTCTCCTTGCTCGCGCCCGTCGTTACGGGGCTCGCTGCGTCGTTCGCTCCCGTTGTCGCGAACACTCACTCGAACTTTGTTTTCAATATTTTCTGACGTTTTGCTTAAAATCTTCTTAGCGCGGACGGCGGAATATAATAAATATGGGCCAGAGTTGCCAGTCATTTTAACAGATTCTTTTGGATCGAAAATAATATTGCCGCCCATTTTATATTTGAGGAAGGCGTATTTAGTAGCAGCAAGGACAACTTTTTCGTCGGTGGAGTTATATTCAGTTTTCAGAGCTTCGCGAATCATATCTAGCACATCGATAGCTTTTAAGAAATTTCCTTTTCGCGATGACATTTTGACATTGCCTGGAAGTTTGACCAAGCCATGTGTTAAATGGGTAGTTTTTTCGACTAATTCTGGCGCGTACTGCTCGATAGATTTTAGCACAACTTTCATATATTCTAGCTGTTCGCTAGCGGTAATAATAACAGATTTGTCGAAATGATAATCGACGTCTTTTTGGAAAATTAAACCAACATCTTTGGCTTCGTAGGTCGGGACACCCTCTTTATTAATAAATACACGAGTGTGTAAACCATATGGCTCGCCCCTAAAAATCGTAGCGCCATCGCTGAGTTCGTAAATGCCTGGCTCGATGTGTTCTTTAATGGTCTTAAGGCCTAGACCGGCAACAGTAGATTCTGGATAGAATTTGTCGAACTTTACACCAATACGCGCATAGAAATCTTTGAAATAATCGTAAGACAATTCCCTACCGTGCCAGTAAAGCTGAGCAAGCGGAGTATCGTGCAAATCTTCGGCATTGATTCGGTAGATTTCTTTATTTAATTTAGTTATTTTTTCCTTGGCGGATTCGTCGTTATCGTAAGCGGCAGTACCTTCGATGTAGCATTTGGCAATATCCTCGATGGCGAGATCGCTGGTGTCCTTTTGCTCCAAAATATACATAGTTTTAGCTACATGCAAACCGACGTCACCACCGAAATTAGCCCGTATGACCTTGGCACCAGCGTATTCAAAAAGTCTGGAAATTGAATCACCGACAATAGAAGTATAGAGATGGCCAACATGTAAAACTTTGAAAGGATTCGGATCGGAAAATTCACAAATAACGGTTTCGTTTAAATATTCATCTGGTGATATATTTTCTCTGTAATTTTGGGACAATTTTTGAAGATTTTGAGTCAAAAATTCGTCTGATAGTTTAAAATTGATAAAGCCCGGGGGAGTTATATTTGTGGTAACGCTTGATCCCTCCTCAAAAACATTATTTTCAAGCATTTTAGCAATATCCATCGGGTTTTTGCGTAATTCTTTTGCAAGCTTCAAAGGTGCATTAGTAGAATAATCAGCAGGAATGTTCTCTGGAGAAGAGGTAATTTCAGGTTCAAAATCAAGATTGTATAAATTTTTAATAGCTTGCCTAAGTTTTTGCTTGATTTCGTCCATATGTGATATTATACCATATCTAAAGAAAATATGATATAATAGGGGTAGTTAGCGGGTATCGTATAGCGGCTATTATGCATCCTTCCCAAGGATGAGATCAGGGTCCGACTCCCTGTACCCGCACCATAGAAGAAAAAAATAAGCATCTATGCTTATTTTTTAGTCTCTAGGGTGTGGGTGATTGGGAGATTTTCTCTCTGTACCTGCACAAGCACCTGTTTGGGTGTTTTTTGTTTATTCCTCTTGACCTGGTATGGTGATGTATTCAGTGATTTTGCCGGATTCTTCTAACTTATTAAAATCTTCATCGAATTTGCTAAATGGAACTTTAATCGAAACAAAATTGACGCTGGTATCGGTTTTGTTGATTAATTTAACGAAATAATAGCCGTCGCCATTGGTAGAGATAAATTTGCCGCTGCTCTTCCCTGGTTCTAGTTTCATAGCTTCGTTAGCACGGCCGCCATCGATATTTTTATTATCAACTAAGCCACCAGTTTCTTCATAAACAATTTGTTCGCCGAGCTCTTCGGCAACTTTTTGATAATCGTTATCGTTACTTGATAAAATTTTTTCAACTTTCTGAACAATTTTATTAGCAGTTTCATCGCTGGCAATTTCGACCTTTGATTTAACAAGGGTGAGATAAAGCATGCGCTCATACTCAGATTTGTTCAGGCCAAAATTATCTTCGATAATTTTAATAAAACCTTCCTCGCTACGTTCAACACCACCGATATTTAAGTGACGACTAAACTCCTTAGCAACTTCTTCATCGGTAACTTCAATATTAAGATTTTCGGCAAGGCTTAAAGCGTAGGTATATTTTTCGACCTCTTTAAGGGCGGAGCGCTGATAATCTAAGCGTAATTGCGGAAGAGAGTTTTCGTCGATTTGGTTGGTAGTTTGACGCTCAACGGAGTTGATGCTGCTACGATAAAATAGAAGATAATCAGAAAAGCGCACTTCTTTTTCGTCTACTTTAGCTACAGAGACCGGGACAACTTCCGTAATACGGAAGAGCAGATCGTTTGTCATGTTAAGTTTGTACAAACCTAGCCAGATTCCCGTGACGATAAGAGCTATCACAACGACAGAAATTAAAATTGTGTTAATAACGATGCGGTGCTTAGTCCACTGAAGAGGATATTTGAATTTGCGACCAGTAGCAAGAACTTCTTCGCGACGCTGGTCGACCTTTTCCTTTTCGGTGATGTTCTGGTCTTTTTTGCGAGAGATTTTCATGATATAATTGTAGCATATTTGGCCCGGTGGCTCAATGGATAGAGCAATTCCGTCCTAAGGAAGAGGTTGTGCGTTCGACTCGCACCCGGGTCACCATATGTGAATCTTCCGAGCCTGCGGGCTCTTTTTATATAACTTTTTACAGTAAAAACCCTGCGTAGAAATGACGCAGGGTTGTAATGGTTTTGGTAAAAAATGATCAGTCGCCTATTAGACTAAACCCGCGATGGGTCTAAAACCTTAATAGTCGGCGACCCCCAGCTTTTTTTCTCTCTTTTCAATTTTATTTTTGTAAGCTTCAAAAGCTTCTTGGATAAAATCAGGAATAGCACATACAGAAAATGGAACTTTTGGCTTATCCAAGCCTGGTTTCCAAGAATTTATTTTCTGGAAAGGCCCATCTTCTCTTAGCTGTTCTGAAAGAACTGCTTTGACCCTATTAGGGTCACTTTCTCTTGGTTCTGCCGAAAGGCAAAATTTTCTACCACCAATGCTGGTAAGGTACTGTTTATCTACCATTGATAAACACCTCCTAAATAAAAATTTCCTGAAAACAGGATTATTCAATTATACCACAAAAATCCCCCTTTTGCTAGGGGGATTTTATTTTAACTTTAATTTAGCGCGTATATTTTTCGTGCAAATCAGAATAATCGTAAAGCTCGTTAGCGTTGAACCAGAGGTCGATTTCCTGTTTGGCTTCTTCGATAGAACCAGAAGCGTGAACTAAGTTTGGCACGCCGGTACCTTTAGCGTCTGAATAGCCAAAGCTCATGTGCGAGAAATCGCCACGAATAGTACCCATTTCAGCGGATTTTGGCTCAGTTGGACCAACAATTTTACGAACGAGTGGCTGAGCTTCGACGCCCTCTAATACTATAGCAATGACAGGGCCGGTCATCATATATTCGACATTATAACGAAAAGCTTGCTCGCCACGACGAGTAATCATTTTACCAATGTCTTCGTAGTGGGCGCGATAGAGTTTTTCCTCTGGCATGACCATTTTCATACCGACAATTTTAAGACCAACGCGTTCGAAACGTTGAATAATTTCGCCAATGATTCCCCGTTGGACGGTATCTGGTTTAAGTACCACTAAAGTACGCTGGATAAAATCTTTTTCCTTTGACATATATTCTCCTTTTTTTAGATTATATCATAAACTTACAAGGATAATTAGATAATTTTCTTATATACTTGACAAAATTGAGTAAATTTGATATAATATAAAGATAGGGTTGGGTTTTGGTACATTTATAATTCGGTGTTTCTCAACTCATCGAACAGGTAGTTTTTTCATAAAAATTGGTTGTTCGATGAGTTGACGGGAAAGGAGCGACTCACAAAAATAGTTATTCTATGGATGAGTCGCCAAATTGGAGCGGCTCGCGAACCTCGTGAGAGGAGAAAGGAGCCAGAATGGCTACAATTATACTTGTTGCCCTCATTATTGGAGGGTTCGGGGCTGTTTTATACAGTCTAGACCAGGGCGTGAAAGTCCTGAAGAAAGACTACGAGGATAATTATACAAACCTCGTAGAGATAGCTCTGAATAAGAAGATACAAGAACTCACTTCTTCTTGTTCAGATCTGATTGAAACTAAGGAGCAAATCTCAGCTCTCTTAGATAGAAGAGAGCTGAGAATTGAAGCACTTGTCTCGAAAGTTGAGAGAAGCGCATATGCCTCGATTCTATGCGAGGCGGAAAACGCAGTCCTAGTTGCAACAGCTAGGTTGCGGGAGGTCGATGGAATCATCGACCGTAAGCAGGGTGAGATTAATGATCACCTTGCGAAGGGTCTTGATAGTATAGCAGAAAGGGGCTATACATCAATTAACTCTTTAAAAAAGCAACGCGAGTTTTGCGTTGCTGAGCTCGAAAGAGCTGAAAAAAATCTGCAACGGACTTTACATCCGGAAGCAGATTAATCCCCCTGAAACACCGAAAAAGGACGAGCCATAGGTTCGTCCTTTTTCATGCTACATTATCTATGTGATATAATTTGAATATGGATGTCGAGGAACTGATTGGCGACTTTTTAGAACACCTAGAGATTGAAAGTGGCAGAAGTAAGAAAACCATTGAAAATTATCGATTATACCTAGAGCGATTTTTGATGATTTCGCAAGATATTTTGGACAAAAATGAGTTAAAACCCAGCGATATTACACGGGAACTTTTGCGAAAATATCGACTGAAACTAAATCGTTACGGCAAGGAAAACGGAAGTGACGATTTGAAAACGATTACGCAAGCTTACCATTTGATTGCTTTACGTGGGTTTTTGAAATATTTGGCTCGGCGCGAGATTAAATCATTAGACCCGTCTTTGGTGGATTTGCCGCGTGTAGTGCGTAAACAAGTGACGTTTTTAAATTTTGATGAAGTTGAGGATATGTTAGAGCAAATTGACCTTTCGACAGAGTCTGGTTTGCGTGATCGGGCGATAATTGAACTTTTGTATTCTGGGGGTTTGCGTGTATCTGAACTCGTAGGGCTTAATCGTGACTCGATAAATTTGGAGAGACGGGAGTTTATGGTACGTGGTAAAGGCGCGAAGGACCGTCCGATATTTATTAGTAAATCGGCGGCGGATAGGGTGCGTGATTATTTGGATGCAAGGACTGATTCCCTGCCGGCGTTGTTTTTGAATAATTCACATAACCTGCAGGCGGTGGATACTTCGGGAAATTATCGCAGGATTACGGCTAGAAGCGTGGAGAGAATTGTAGAAAAATATGCACGGCTGGCGGGGATTACAAAACATGTGTCGCCGCATACCTTGAGACATTCTTTTGCGACGGATTTGTTGATGAATGGAGCGGATTTGCGCTCAGTACAATCAATGCTGGGGCACGCAGATATTTCGACCACACAAATTTATACTCACGTAACTGATGCACACCTGAAAGAAGTGCATGAGAAATTTCATAGTGAGACTAGTTAGTAGCTAGTCTGTGGACTGCTCGAATGGGTTTGACGAACGACTATTCTACCATTTTTGTAGGCAAAAACGTTCCAATATGCACCGCTGCCGACAGCATTATTTGAATAATAAGTATACCTTTCTCCAGAAGTAAGATTTCTAACTTCAACTGTGGCGCCCGAAATTGTGTAACCTCCACTCCAGTTATAAACATAATAGTAATATGTTTTACCACCAAGGGTATTTAAGGTAATAGTTTCGGGACCATAACCACTAACTACATCTCGGTCTAAACTAGCTATAGTCCTACCTTCGCTATATGTTTTACTGCCAAAATAAGTATGAAAATACGAACCATCTGATTTTTGCCCATATATATGTGAGTCTAAATCACTAGGAGAAGATCCCCAGGTAAGCTTGACGGTAATAGTTTCGTTATGTTCAATCCATATAGGGTAAAGTTTTAAAGTGTTACCTGGAGTAAATAGTTCTGGGAATCTGCCGGGGCCAAGATTTTCGCCAGGCTGTATTGTGATATTTTTACAATTGCCGCTAACAGGCTGCGTGGTACACCATCCCCCAAATTTATAACCAGAACGATAAACCATCTGGCTGTTAACTCGGCAATGGTCATTTTCATCTGGATAGCAAATCGTGTCTGATATAGGATCTATATTATCTTGGACATAACGAATCCTATACTTTATGTGTTCCCAAGCTTGAGTTAGGTTATAACTGGTTGTATCTGTATTTTCTATATTTTTAAGGGTCTCGCCACCAGCATACGTCTGACCTGAACATTTTTGTCCGCCATCATCATTTACGTCACCAGATACAGTTCCATCACACCAACCTTTAAAAATATAGCCATTTCTAGCAGGTAGAACAGGGGTTTGATATCTAAATACTCCCTCCGCATCATTATATTCATTATTAGGATAATGGACGCTAACACGACCTAACGATGTTGTAACATGGGAATCGTGCAAGCGGATAACCGTAGAAATAGTGGATGGTTCCTCGTTGCCTGTACCATACCAACAAGTACGAATATAGAAATCGTAGTAAGCGGATTCGCCATCTTCTTCGCCTGTATCTTCGATGTTTATTATATTTGTAGAATTTGGATCTTTAACTGCTATGACATAAATACCTTCAGCATGATAAAGATCTGTATAATTGTGTGTATTTTGAAGGTCAGAATTATCATCATTTTTATTATTGTTGCCAAAAATTAGACGTGGGTAAGTGGAAGCCTTCACTAATTTATCGCTATCTTTTAGCGAGATATAGGCAGCTGGGCCGTCATTGATTTTACGCGGATTGATAACGAAAGCTTTATCATAGACTGGGTTCTTTTCTTCATCGTATAATTCTGCGCAAGTTTGTGGAGAATATTGTAAAATACTTTCTTGGCATTCTTTCTGATTGCCACCCTCGCAATAAACTTCTTCAAGGTCTATGGCATTTTCAACAATTTTTTCCCAGAGTTTAGGAAGTGGTCGATCTTTGTTTTCTCTATTAGTAGTATAAGCGTTATGGATGAAACGAATTGTTTCGGCTTGAGCGTCAATTTCCTCACGGGCAAGAGTAGTTTCTAGTGAAAGTTGAGCGCCAGAAGTGCTACTACTGATTACTGAGGCTACAGAAATAGCAATCAAAGAGAATATGCCAACAGCGATGGCTACCTCAATTAAAGTGTCACCCTTTTTTACCATAAGTTTATTATACCATACTTAAAAATAAATTGGAAAAAGTATAGACAATTATAAATGCAGCGACGAAAAATGGGCCAAAATGGATTTTGTGGTTTTTGTGGTTTCTGGTTTTTTTGAACATAATTAAACAAGCGAAGAGGTTGGCAAAGAATAAAATTAGAAGCGCAAGCCACGGATAAAAAATTGCTAAACCGATAATAACACCGAGAATCCAATCGCCATTACCAACCCATTTCCCATGAGAAATAAAATATAATAGCAAATACAGCCCGCCGAGAATTGATATAGAAAGTAGAGGCTGCCAGATAAGTTCTGGTGAGAAACCTCTATTAGAAAGTATAGCGTATTCTTTGAGGGCTAAAATAACAGCGGCAAATATTAAAGAAATAACGAGGGCAAAATTCGGAAGTTTACCATAAAGCCCATCGTAAATTGCTAAAAATGACAAGCTTAAAGTAAGTAGCAGTATAATAGTAAATGTGAGCCATTCAATTATGGTGGCAGTAGCAATGTTGAAATCTATACTTAAAAGTAAAAATGCTAGCGCCACTAATAGCTCTGAAAGAAATTCGGCGATACCGATTTTTTTGTGGCATTTGCGGCATTTACCTTTAAGTATGAGCCAAGAAATAATTGGTATGTTGTCTTGCCATTTGAGTTTAGCATGGCAATGTAAACAAACGGAGCGGCTGCCGAGTTTTTTTGATTTTTGAGTTTTTAATTTGAGGCGGCGAGCTTGGCAACATAGAAAAGAACCGAAACAGGCGCCCAAGATAAAAAGAAAAACAGAAAAGATAATTTGCATACTTTTATTTTAACATATAATTTAACTTTATGTTATAATAAACATAAGGAGAATTATGAAAAAAGGGTTTACTTTTATAGAAGTAGCATTAGTATTAGCAGTAGCTGGTTTGATTTTTGCAATGGTATTTATTGCACTTCCGGCGTTGCAGCGCTCTAGTCGTGATACAGTAAGAAGCGATGATGTAGCAGATTTTATTGCCAATGTAAAAAAATATCAAACTAACAACCGTGGAGCATTGCCAGGTGGAGGTGATTCAGGTAGAGAAACTACGGTAACCGGATACAACGATACGGGGAGTACCGATGATACTACTTGGCAAGGTTTTTATAATAAATATTTGGGTAATAATTTTTACGATCCAAGTGGCGAAAATTATAAACTGCGTGTTATAGATTGCGATGGCGACTCTGTTGGTAAACTATGTGAAGATGCTTCTATGGATAGTGACGAATTGGGAACATTATTAGTAGTGAAACAAGCCAAATGTAATAATACCGACGTAGTGATGTCTTCAAACCCGCGTAATTTAGCAGTACTCTATAAACTTGAGGGTAGTGGCGGAATTAGCTGTAGTAATACTTAACAAAAACAATTAAATACTCCCTTTCGGGAGTATTTTTGTGTGAGGTGGGTCTGATTATTGATTGTCGATACAGGCAGTACCAGAACCTTCAAGACGATAAAGAACTGCGTAATCGCGAGGAGCGCCTTTTTCTACAGTATCATTTGCGCATTTACCAGAAGTAAGTACATAAACTATATGGTCCATCTCGTTAGCATCATAATAGAAATTTTTTGCAGCATTATCATATTTCACATTTCCGTGCCCATTATTTCCTTCTGCAGAAATAATTGACATATTATAATAATTACCATCTGGATCTTGGAAAGTATTTGTAGTACTGTTTGTCGAATTCATATAATCTTGAATAAATTTACAAGCTACGTTATTGCCACAGGTAAGTTCTTCCTCTGCGGTTTCAAAATTACCTGCATTTGGTAAGCCCGTGCGAGAATTCTGATGGTTAGCTTGATATTGAGCCAATGCAGTATCTACACGCGAAAGATCGCTACGGCGCTGCGTATCACGCTGCGAGCGTTGCAAAGCCGGCAATGCTACAAACACCATAAGGAAGATAAGACCTGCGATGGCAAGTACAAGCACGACCTCGATGATGGTGAAACCTTTTTTAGAGTTAGTATTTTGTTTTATCATGATAATTCCTTTCTAGGTTTTAGTACTTATGTTTATAATACCTTAAAAATTTTAAAAATGCAAGATTTTGATTTGTCTTATGCAGCAATAGAGTTAACAAGCGAATAAATTGGGAGCAGAGTACCGCCGATAACTACACCGATAAGCCCAGCCATGATAACCATTAAAATTGGTTCGATCATGGTAGAGATAGCATTAATCTGTTCATCTAATTCGTTTTCGTAAACTGTAGCGGCTTTCCCGAGCATTTCATCGATTTTACCAGATTCCTCGCCGATAGATGCCATTTGAGGAACAAGTGGTAACATATAGTCGAGATCCCTTAATGATTCTGACAATGCTTTACCGCCTTTGATAATTTCTAGAGATTTGCTATATTCTTCTTCTACGACAACGTTATTAGTGGAACCGATAGCGATTTTAACGGAATCGAGCATTGGCACACCAGTGGCAAGCATCATCTCGGTAGTACGAGCGAAGCGCGAAACATAAAGTTTTTTGAATAAACCGCCAAAAATTGGAACGTGAATTTTGAACGAATCCATGGCGTGGCGACCAAACGATGTTCTTTTAACGGCGTAATAGCAGCCACCAATAATAGCACCAATTACAATAACTACAGCCCACCAAAAATTAGCAAAGAAGCTAGAAACGCCAACCAAAAATTGCGTAAGAGCTGGAAGTTCCTCGCCCATATCTTTATAAAGTTTTTCAACTTCTGGTACAACCATAATCATCATAAATGCCAAAACGGCGATAATCACTACAAGAATAATTGCTGGATAAACTAAAGCGCCTCTAATTTTGGAAAGCATAGCAGCGTCTTTTTCTTCTTGATCAGCGAGACGTTTAAGAGCAACATCGAGCGTACCGGAAGTCTCACCAGCTTTAATAAGCGCAAGATAAACGCCGTTAAAAATTTGTGGATAGTCCGAAAAAGCATCGTGGAGAGTTTTGCCAGATTCGATTTTAGCAAGAATTTCTTCTGCTACTACTTTCATAGCCTTGGCTTGAGTTTGTTCGGCAATAGTGCGAAGTGATGTGGCCAAAGGCAAGCCGGCACCAATGAGCGTAGCAAGCTGACGGGTGAAGGTAATACGATCCTTACTCGTAACACGACCTTTGCCACCGAAAATCCCACTACCTTCTTCTACGACAGATTCAGGAACGTATCCTTGTTCGATAAGTAAGCGACCAGCAATCTGCTCGTTTTCGGCTTGAATAGTTCCTTTGACGGATTTGCCAGTGGCTTTTTCTTTACCTTTATATTTATATCGTCGCATTTTATCCTCTTACTAGTCTATCTAGTTCATTAGGGTCAACAGCAAACTCACGCGCAGAATCATAAGTAATTACACCTGTTTGAATTAAATTAGCTAAGGTACGGTCCATAGTTTGCATACCTTGTTCGGCACCAGTTTGAATAGCAGTATCGATCTGATGGGTTTTGCCGTCACGAATAAGAGAGCGAATGGCTGAATTGGCGATCATGATTTCAGCTGCCACGACACGACCACCACCGATAGCTGGAACTAAGCGCTGAGCACAAACTGCCATAAGCATGTTAGAAAGTTGAGTACGAATTTGTGGTTGTTGATGAGCTGGAAAAACATCGATGATACGATCGATACTTTGGGCAGCGGAATTAGTGTGAAGTGTGGCAAAAACCAAGTGACCAGTCTCAGCAGTGGTAATAGCAGCTTGAATAGTTTCTAGGTCGCGCATCTCACCGATTAAAACGACATCTGGATCTTGACGCAAAACTGAACGAAGCGCAGCGGCAAAGCTAAAAGTATCGTAGTGAATTTCACGTTGAGCAATAACAGAGCGTTGCGATTTGTGGGTATATTCGATTGGGTCTTCAATTGTAATAATATGAACAGATTTTTCACGATTAATTTTATCAATCAAAGCGGCAAGTGTAGTAGATTTACCAGAACCAGTAGGGCCAGTAACTAAAACTAAGCCACGTGGAAATTCAGCAAAAGATTCGATAACTGCTGGCATACCGAGATCGTTGACACTTTTGATGTTATTAGGAATCAAACGGAAAGCAGCAGCAAGTTTGCCACTTTCTTGGAAAGCATTGACACGAAAACGGGCAACATCGCCAAAAGCAAAGGAATAATCATATTCTTTGTCCTTAATAAGGATTTTTTGTTGTTCTTCATCTAGGGTAGCGAAAATTAAACTCTTAACGTCTGTTTCTTTTAATTTTGGCATACCAGCAATTGGCACAAGTGCACCGTCGACGCGCAAAACTGGTGGAAGACCATATTGAATATGTAAATCTGAAGCATTGTGACGAATGCATTCTTCAAGTAAAGTTTCAATTTTTGGTGTGTTTATAACTTGCCCACTATTTTCCATAATTTTATTATACCACAAGCTTTATGATAAGTCACTAGCTACGCGGTTTACCTCCTCTAATGTTGTGATGCCCGATAAGGCTTTTAATATTCCGTCTTGGCGCATGGTGACGGTCCCTTTTGATTTAGCAAGACGCATAATGTCGTTGGCTGTAGCACGCTCAATGATTTTTTTCTGAATATCTTCGTCAACAATGATAGTTTCGTAAAGACCAGCACGACCCTTATAGCCACCTGGAGTCTCTTTGGATTCCATACCTTTTGATAGCATATAGAAATCATCGTTTTTAACTGGTAACCCTGGATAGCCTAAATCTTCACTAATCTTAGCGACGGATTCTTTATCTTTTGGCAAAAGATCCCCCATAATTTCATTAATATTCTTAGTCTCGATATCTGAAGATTTGTAAGTTTCATGTTTTTCAGTAATACGACGAACTAGACGCTGACCAATAACAACGTTTAAAGTGGAAGCAAGCAAGAATGGTTCTATACCCATATCAAGAAGACGAGGTAAAATACCGGCGGCAGAGTTAGTGTGAAGTGTAGAAAATACTAGGTGACCAGTAAGAGCAGCCTGGACGGCAAGAGCGGCGGTTTCAGGGTCACGAATCTCGCCAACCATTACAACATCTGGATCTTGACGTAAAATTGAACGAAGTCCACTAACAAAAGTTAGACCAGCATCAACATTAACCTGGATTTGGTTAATACCATCCATTTTATACTCAACTGGATCTTCTAGCGTGACAATATTAATAGCTTCGGATTTAATTTTTTGGATAAGTGCATAAAGTGTAGTAGATTTACCAGAACCAGTAGGTCCAGAAGTCAAAATCATACCATTTGGTTTTTTAATGCCTTCTAAAACATCATTTAATGCATGTCCTGCCATACCCATTTTATCGATTTCCATTGAAACACCAGTTTTATCAAGTAAACGAATGATGACTTGCTCGCCCCAAGTAACTGGAGAAATGGCGATACGTAAATCAATTTCTTGATCGTCAACGAGAACTGTAAATTGACCATCCTGAGGAATACGATGTTCATCGATTTTAAGGCTACTCAAAATCTTAATACGAGAAACTAGAGCAGGAGCGACAGTTTTAGGAAGTTCCATAATTTTGCGCAAAACGCCATCGATACGACAACGAATAATAAGAGACTTTTCGAGCGGCTCGATATGAATATCAGAAGCTTTTGTCTTAGCGGCATAGCTTAAAATTGTAGTTAAAGCTTTTGAAATAGGAGAGTCTTGGACGATGGTTTTGACATTGCTTTGGGCTTCCCTTTCGGCAATTTCTTCGTTAGTTTCCTCAACAGCTTCCTCAACGCTAGAAAAGTCACCATTATATTTATCTAATAGTTCGCGAATTCCACGTTCAGAAGACATCCAGACGCGAATTGGTTGGCTGATAAGGTTAGAAAGATAATCAGTAGCCTGAACGTTGGTAGTATCTACCATGGCGACATTTAGCATGCCGTCTTTCTCGCCGATAGCAACAGCTAAAATTCTACTCGCAGCTTCAGCCGGAATTCTAGAAAGAATTTCTTGATCAACGCTGATATTTTTTAATTCTACGTAAGGAACGCCAATAATGGCGGCAGTAGCGCGAGCCACCATATCGCTACTAATAATCTTTTTATCAATAAGTTCTGTGAGAATTGATTTGTCGGAATCGGTATTTTGAGATTTGATGTTTACGACTAAATTACGGTCAGCAAGCCCCTCAGATAAGAGGAGATTAATTATTCTTTCCTCGGCATCTTTAGTCAAAAGTGCCATCTACTTACTCCCTTGGTCTGCGTCTATACACTCACCTTGTTCATTATAATTAGAACAGTTTCCTACATATGTTTCCACGGTTGGATTAAGAGCATTATAATTAAAAACTTCTGGGTCTGGATTTGCGAGATCGGTGGAAACTGAAGATTCTACAGTTTTAAAAGAAAATTCTTCAGGCTCACCGATAAACATATTACAAGAGAAATAGGCAACCAAAACACCTACTATAGCTAACAATATAGAATTAAACAAATCTTTTTTTACCATTATTTGCTCCCTGTTTTATTTTTTCCGTTCGGCGAAATCTTTTTAGAGGTCTCAATAATCGAAGATTCATTCATGAAGTATGCCGAAGCCTGAGCGCGAAATTGCAACGAACTATCGCTATTCCATTCTAAGCTAGCATTTTTTATATCAAATTCACGGATTGAGCGTTCGATATTACTGAGAATTTGTTTCGTAGTGCCAGAGTCAGTCTCTATAGATAGACTAACAGAAATTGCATTGAGTCCGCTGGCAAGTTCCGATTCTTCAACTTCACCAGTTGGGTTAAGAGATTCTGGCTCCCAATTAGAGACTTTGAATAATTTATCCAAACTAGCTAGAAGTGCTTCCTCGTTTTGAGTGGATGGTAAAGCATCTGGAATTACGCGCAAGGCAGAACAACTCCTAATAAGCTGACTGGCGGCATTTAATTCATCGCTGCCTCTTGCATCGTCATAATTTTTGCTAAGCTCTTTGTAAGTATAATTTTTACCAGTCGCTGGATTTATACAACTAGCATTGCTAGTATTAGGGACAGAATTTAAAGCTTCGTTAGCAGCTAAATCTTCCAAAATGTTAGCGCGTAAAGTATTTGGAATTTCAGAGGCTTCGATAGCATCTGGGTTACAATTTTTTAATTCCTCGCTTGAATAAACAGACCCTTTAGGTGATTTACAGATGCCAATTTCCTTGATTATGTTGCTATATGCAACAATGGATTTTTCTTCTTCTGCGATAGCTTCAATGTTGAAAGAAATTTGGCGAATATAAGATGAAACCAACGAGATAGCCACGCCCATGAATAAAGAGGCCCCCAAGACTGAAAGAAGCATGTATTGTTGGGCTTCGGTTATTTTTAGTCTTTTACTTATTGCGATCTCTTTAGCCATTTTGGTTTCCTCCGCCTCTGCTATTAGTACCATTAGTGTTATTAGTGTTATTTGATTGGCAATCTACATCATCTTCGGCACAATCGCTAGCTCGTGCACTAAATACGGATTGAATCTGAACATAAGAATCAGTTACGTTACGACGACCAGATGGAGCAATGGCTATCATATGTTTGTTATTAAATTTATAAAACTCTGGTGAAATGTAAATCGTAGCAGAAAAACGTAAAACTAATTCCCCATTAGAATCTCTACCGTTAGAGGAATCTTCGATATTAATACCAGTCTCGCTTTCTGAATCGCCAACCACTAAATGACAATTATTTTCTTCTGACCAAGTAGGGTTAGATTTATTTTTGTTATCATTCCCTGTGTATTTAATACATTGACTTTCGAAATGTGGAACATTTGAGATAATTCCATCCAAACTCATATACGGCTGGTCTTTAGATTCAGATTCTTTGTACCAATCTTGATATTGCGGAGTACGCCAAATACGAACAACTTTTTGGTCGCCGTAGTCTTCGGTACTATAATTTGAAGAATTTGATTTTTCGAATGAGTCAGAGTTTTCAGACGAATCCGAATCTTCTTTGGCTGGATTACAACCTTCAGCGTTAATCGTCCAATAAGCATAGTAGCCTTTCTCGCTATCTCTGAGCGTAGCGCCATCAGAGCCTTGCTCAATAATACAATAGGCCGGGATATTGTTGCCGTCTTTATCAACATAATTCCCGTAGTCATAACGCATGTAATCCATACTCTTTTTGAAAGAGTCGAGAACTTCGTAATCAATAAAAGGTTCTTGCCCAGCATTAGCTTGCGCTTCAAAAGTAAGGGTTGGTGTTTCCTTGCTTAAATCAATATCCATTTCAGAGATAGTAATGGTATCGACACCAGTAGGGATAAGAGCAGAAATAGCATTAAAAGTACGTGATAATATTTTTTTATTACTAGTGAGGGTATCTATATCGCCTACTTGGTCTTTTATTGTGAGAGTTTCGTTAAGCTCACTATATGAATTAAGTTTAGAAGAGAGTTGTTCAATAACATCTTTCTTTCCGTCTCTAGCAGCTTGTTGGATACCAGCAGACACGCCAAAAATTATAATTAAACCTACGCTTACAGCTGCAACCATAATCGAAGCAAAGAAAATATAATTCCTAAGCTTCAAAGCTCTAATCATTTCGTCTTTAATGTCTGGGACTAAATTAATTTCACGAGCCATTAATCATTACTCCTTTCTGACAAGCCAATAGCAACGGCGAATTCGTTGGCTACGTTCATAAGAATCTTTTGCTGCTCATTAGTAGTACGTACGAACTGCCATGGATTACCATTAACCGTAGCAATATTGGTTTTAGCTTCAATAAAATCAGAAAATAGAGGGATCATACTAGCATAACCTGTCAATACTATTCCACCAACTTTACCATTGATGTATTTAGTCTGGAAGAAACGAACAGATTTGGCAAGTTCAGAAGCAAAATTATCAAGGTGCGTACCGAGAATTTTGAAAACTTGGCCTTCGACTTGATTTTGATCGAGACCAAACTTTAGAATAAATTGACGAGATTGATCTTCACGAACATTCAAGCTAGTGGCTACTGCTTTTACCAACACCCCGAAACCACCTGGAACTGAACGAACTAAACGTGGTTGATCTTTGGAAACAATAACTAAGTCAGTAGAATTAGCACCAAAATCGACTACCATAGTGGCGTCTACTGCACCTGGGGTAACTAAAGCTCTTGACATAGCGAGCGGTTCTGGCTCCATAGCAACGATATTTAGACCAGCTTTTTCAATAGTCTCCATGATATCTTCAACATAAGTTTTAGCTGCAGAAGAAACTAAAACTTCAGTTTTAGCAGGATCGTTCGGACTTGGTCCTAAAATAATATAGTCTGCTTTAGCGTCACTAAGAGACATTGGGACATATTTGTCCATCTCATATTTGAAAGATTTTCTTAGTTCTTTTTCTGGAAGAGTTTCGGTTTCGACAATAGATGTAAAAGTTTTACCAGCTGGCAAACCTAGAGCTACATTTTTGGTTTTGATGCCAGCCTGAAGAACGGCACCCATAATAGCTTCGCCTAAGCGTTTTTTGCCAAGATCAGAAGAATCCGCTTTGAGTTTAGCGTCAATTGGAACATATGCAAATTTCTGTAATTCCCAACCATGTTGAGAAGAACCAGAAAGTTGAACAATTCGCATCGAATTTGTCCCGATATCTAGGGAGAAAAAGTCGCCCACGCCATGCAATAAATTCATATTATGATTATAAGCTTATGTTTAATGAATGTCAAGATAAAAATAGTTATTTTTTGCGTTCACGATAATCATAAGTGTCAGTATCTACCGAAACTGTGTCGCCTTCTTTAATAAATGCCGGAACTTTAATAACTACACCGGTTTCTAAAGTAGCGTCTTTCATAACAGAACTTGTAGTATCGCCTTTGACTACCGATTCGGTGTAAGTAACAGTAAGCCAAATATTTTTAGGAAGTTGCAAGTTAATTGGAGTGCCATTATAAAATTGGATTTCCATTTCGTCGCCGTCTTTCATAAAATCTTTGGAATCACCGACCATATCGGCATCAAGTTCGTATTGTTCAAAAGTTTCTGGATCCATAAAATAGAACTTGGCATCGTCTTTGTATAAATACTGGACTTTGCGTGTAGTAACTTCAGCGGGTTCAATTTTTTCCTGACCTTTAAAAGTTTTTGGCAAGAGTGCACCAGTAATTAAGTTTTTGACTTTAACATTGACGATTGAACCACCACGACCCATAACTTTTTGTGAATACTCTACAACTTTGAATGGCTGGCCATCCAAGGTAATTAAAGTATTTTTCTTTAAATCTGTTGGTCCGTACATAGTTGCTCCTTATTATTTAGTAACAAATGGCAAAAGTGCAATGTGGCGTGCGCGCTTAACAGCTACGGCAAGTTGACGTTGTTGTTTGGCAGATAAACCAGTTTTAGCAATTGGTTCAATGCGACCATATGCGTCTATGTAACGTTGTAAAGTTTTGGAATCGCGATAGTCGAAATATAGATTCGGATCGCTTTTAGCTTTTTTCATTAAAATTCTCCTTCGTTATAAATTTGTTTAAAATGGGACTTCACTGAGGTCGATTTCTCCTTCAGGAATGTCTTCTGGGATATCTTCTTGAGCTTGAGTATCAGAACTCGAAGATTCGCTAGAACTGCCGCCGTTATTATCGCGAGAATTGCTAATAAAATTAAAATCTTCGACAACAATCTCGACACGAGAACGTTTCTGACCAGTATTCTTATCTTCCCAGCTGTGTTGATCTAAGCGGCCGGAAACTAAAACTCCGGAGCCTTTTTTAGCATATTGGGCAATCATTTCGCCTAATTTGCTCCATGCAGAACAATCGATGTAAGATACAGATTCTTTTTGTTCGCCATTGTCGCGATAAACACGATTGACGGCAACCGAGAAACTACAGACTGATGTACCACCTGGGGTAGTACGTAGCTCTGGATCTCTGGTTAAATTACCGGTGATAATTGCTTTACTAAAACCGCGCATAATAAGTTATTCTCCTTTTTCTTCATTAGTTTCAGATTCTTCGGAATCTGTAGATTTGTTGCTAGAGCTAAATTTGGCTTTACGCTCGTCAACTTTGACTAATAGATAACGAATTACTTCGTCAGTAATGTTAAATACGCTGCTGATTTTAGCTGGTGCTTCAGCAGGCAAAGATAACTCAAAGAAATAGTAGATAGCAAAATCTTGGCCAGCAATGGTATAAGCTAGGCGTTTTTTGCCGTCGTTTTCTTCTTTGGTAATTTTTCCGCCGTTAGATTCAATGATTTTTTTCACCTTGTCTAAGGCTGGGTCTAAGTTCATCTCTAAATCAGGATGGAACAAGACCGTGAGTTCGTAGTCTTTCATAAAACTCCTTTGGTTAAAGCAAACACAGTTCTACTTGTTTGCTGAGCTGATATTAATTACATTATACTACAGATTAAGGAGGGCGTCAAGGGGTAGTTTGTTAGATGTTAGCGAGTTCGTCGAACTCTTCCATCGAGGAAATTAGAACTTCACGAGGCTTGTTGCCGTTTTGTGGACCAATAACGTTGATTTCCTCGAGCCAAATGGCTAGACCAGCGACAAAGCCATGACCTTTGCCAAGCCAAGTTTGCAAAGAAGCGGTGCTAAATTTGCCTTGCTTAAGGGTAATTTCGATAGCTTTTCGGACGGTTGGATCATTAGGATCATAGCGACGACCGAGGTCGCTGATACCACCACCGCCACCTTTCATGGCAACAGTTTGAGCGATAACTTCATCGTTATATTCTGGCTGACGTTGGGTACGCAAAAAATCGGTAATTTTATAAATATCAGTGTCGCTAGTCCAGGCACCCTGAATACGCTCAAGGCCGTTGGTAGATTCCTCAGTAGAAAGAAGCATGTCGCCCCTACCAACAAGCTTTTCAGCGCCTTTTTCATCAAGCATAATATGTGAATCCATAGAGGTAAGCACGCGGAAACTAATACGAGACGGAATGTTGCTTTTTATAAGACCTGTGACAACTTTAACAACTGGTTTTTGGGTAGCGAGCACTAAATGCATACCTGCGGCACGACCGAGCTGAGCAACTTGAACGATAGAAGGTTCAAGCTCTTTCCCTGCTTGCATCATGATTTGTGCCATTTCATCAATAACGACTACAATATATGGCATTTTGTCGCCTTTATCACCGTTTTTGGCCATTTTTTTGTTGTATTCGTCGATGTTTTTGACGCGAGCTTCTTTCAGGGTGGTGAAACGACGGTTCATTTCGCCAACGGCCCACTTAAGGGCAGAAACGGCTTTGGATTCGTCGTTAATCACAGGGGTAAGAAGGTGTGGAATATCAGTGTAGGCTTCCATTTCAACTTTTTTAATATCGACGATGATAAGACGTAAATCACTTGGAGAATGGTTGAAAAGAAGTGAGATAAGAATGGTGTTCATCATGACGGACTTACCAGAACCAGTGGTACCGGCAATAAGAAGATGGCGCATACGAGCGAGGTCGCCAATGATGACTTTGCCGGACATATTTTTGCCGATGGCGAATTTGAGTGATCCATTGTTATTTTTCCATTCGGAACTCTCAACTAAGCTACGTAAGCCGACGGTAGCGGATTTGATATTTGGGACTTCTATACCAATAAGTTGAGTACCTGGAATTGGAGCCTCTATACGAACGGTTTTAGCAGCGAGGTTATAAGCGAGCTCTTTGTCACGAGCAGAGATTTTGGAAAGATTGACGCCGGCAGGAGCGCGCATAGTATATTGGGTAACGCTTGGGCCGACGTTGGCGCCCTCCATTTCGACATCAATACCAAATTCGGCAAAAGTGGTTTTAATGATATAAGCGTTTTGTTGGATATTGCCAGCATCGGCTGGAGATTGGTTTTTTTCTAACAAATCGATGGTTGGCATTTTCCAATCTGGGTCAGAAATCGCAACGAGAGCTTTTTCTTCTTTAGGCGACTCTGGTTCGGATTTTTTAGGATTGGATTTCTGAATTGGGGTATTATTTTTAACTGGTTCTGAATTTACGCCTGAGTTAACTTTGATTTCAAGTTGTCCTAATTTTTTATTCTTTTTAGGCTCATCGTCGTCGTTGAGCAATTTTTCTTGTTTTTTGGCGAGATTTTTGGTGCCCTTGAAGAAAGTGACAGGTGAAATTTGGAGAATAAACGCAGTAGTAATAAAAATTAGGATAATATAAATGAAGATAACTACACCTTGGCTTAAAATATTAGTCATAATAGAATTAAGCCATTCGCCAATGATGCCACCGCCGCGCCAGATGGCGGCGATGCCAGAAATCCAAATAATTTCGAGAAAACTGGCAAAATAGACTGGGGTGGCGATGCGGTTGTTTTCGCTGCGCAAGACTTTGACAGAAAGATAGACTAGAAGAACTGGGATGAAATAAGCAGCAAAACCAATGGTATTTAGGAAAAATTTGTGAATTTCATTCAAAACTGTGCCGCCTTGACCGAACCAAGTAATGACAAAGAATAGTGCTAGAGCAATACCTAAGATTGCGACGATTTGGCGCCAAAAACCACCTGGAAGTTCATGTTCGACTGGGGCTTCTTTTTTAGAAGCTTTTTTGGTTGGTTTTTTGGTGTTTCTGCGCTTTCTAGTAGCCATAAGCTTATTATAGCATATAAAAGGAGAAAATACAAGATGTTTATGGTATGTTTAGATATAATAAAACCCCGCTGAAGCGGGGTTATCGAGGGTGGATTTTTAGTTATTCTCTGAATAGTTCAATACGGCTATATTCTTCCTCGGAAAACCGGACAGCACCGTCGTGAAAATCGAAAGTACTAAAACTACCATCGAGAGCAATAAAAAAGTGCCCTCCGTACAAATTCAGATTTCTGTCTGGTTCACATCCATAGTCTTCAGGAGCATCACAATGATGAACTGTGCGCTCTGCCAAAGCCATATCCATAATGGCATTCATCTCGCCTATTGTGTCCGGAATTTTCCATCCCGTTCCCTTTAGTTTCTTTGCAATTCTGGCAGCCTGACGTTTAGAGAATTTTTTGTTAAGAAATCCTCTTCCATCGATTATTACTAAATCACCTATGGCGATTTGGTTCTCGCCAACTGCTTGAATTGCTTCTTCTGAGTCTAAATTTAAAAGATAATTTGGACTTTCGATATACATACCTGGTTTTATGCTCAATTCCATTTCCACCTCCTGTAAATGTACTCCACCCTCTAAATATCTTTATAGCTTATCATACACCAACTGGTTTTTCAAGATAATTCAGCGGTAAGTTGAGTAGATTTTGGTTCTAGATTGTAGATGGCATGCTATAATACATGAGGAGAGTTAATTGACTCTTTAGATTAATGAAGGGGGGTGAAAGAAAATGGGTCCATTTAGCACAAAATCATTAAGAAGATTCGAGGAGATGTTTGGAGATGGCGACCGCAGATCGGTTGCGTTACCTTATGTTGAAGAAAGACCAACTACGGTTTATCCAAACAAAGGCAAAGTGCAACGTCCTCAAAAAAATACGAGGATGCGCGTTAAAAATCAACGTAGGTCTCTTTGATTTTCTGGACCATTCAGCGGGGCAATCGTCCCGCATTTTACTGTAAAAAATTAATAGCACAACTTTAGTTGTGTTATTTTAATGGCTAGGCTGGCAGGATGACGGCTTCGCTTTGCTACGCCTAGACCTCGCTTCGCTCGGTGCGAACCCACGATTCTCATCCTATCACACTAAACCATAGAAAAACCCGGACTAAAAAGTCCGGATTTTTCTATGGCTAGGCTGGCAGGATTCGAACCTGCGAATGACGGGACCAAAACCCGTTGCCTTACCACTTGGCGACAGCCTATTGCCTTTTTTATTTTACCACAGATAGTGAAAAAGTAAAATAGTGTTTATTTGCCGACGTAGCGGAAGGTCTTTTTGTAATTGTGAGACCGTTTAATGCCACCTTTAATGATACCGTAAAAACCACCACGACCTATCTGATTATCCTTACACACCGATGCTTCAGCAGTACGTTTTGTTCCTTTGTATTTAACTATTATTTGAACATGTTGGGCAGTTGATTCTCCATAATCAAATTCTAATTGTATATCACCTGCTTTAGCAGAACTATTAGAAACTTCTTTCCATTTTTTAGATTTTTTGACATAAGGATAAATTTTTGCGGCTCTTGTTGGAAAGTTTTTATCTATACCAGCGGCACGAATCACTGTACCGACATACATGCCACACGCTCTACCCAATTTACGACATCCGGTTTCTCCTTTAGCTGTGCCAGTAGTCTTCATGGCTTTTTTGAAAGCAGGGGTGGCAGATTTATTAGCTTTTCCGCTTTGTTTCGGTTTCCAAGCTAATTCAATTGCTTTGTCATTAATTTTTTGGGCTGGGGTTCTATCATCCTTTTTCTTGTTATTGTCTTTTTTGGAATCGTTATTATTGTCTTTGTCTTCCGAACCGCCAGTGTTGGAATCTTGGTCAAGTTTGGCAGTAGTAGGATCAACTCTTTCGCAGGTTTTAGAAGAATTAAGCGTGCCGCCCGGGAGTAAGAAATTGAGAAGTGCCCAGATAACAGCA
>JAZLJU010000034.1:0-13198 GCA_045618065.1 Candidatus Nanosyncoccus sp. | reverse complement strand
AAACATTCAGTAGAGGAAATTACTCTGAAAAATGGGGCTAAGGGGCTTCTTATCGATATACCTGGAGCGAGCGTTATGGCTACGCGAATTCAGTTTCGGGCGGGCATGCTTTATGCCAAGAACAAAGAGGTTTACGAGATTCCTCATGTGGTGGAACATTTAGCTTTTGGTGCAAATGCTAAGTTTAAAGACGAACAGGCATTTGAAGCAGAGTTTACTAAAAATGGGGCTTATCACAATGCTTGGACGAGCGATATCTCGGTTTGTTATGAGACGGAATGTGCGGATTTTGAATGGGAAAGAATTATGGAATTGCAAAGGGTGTCGATTTGCGAGCCGCGATTCAATGAAGAAGAATTAAAGAGCGAAAAAGCGAATGTAAGGACTGAGCTTACGGGTTATATGAATGATTATTATCGACTTTTGTGGCCGCGCGTACAGCAGGCGGTGGGTGAAGATATTTTGGATTTGTCAGAGAGGATTAAAACGATTGCAAATATTGAGCTCAAGGATATTCGTGAGCATTATCGCAGGACTCATACAGCTCAGAACATGCGATTTATTATCGCTGGCAAAATAAAGGGGCGCAAGCGTAATATTATAAAAATGCTAAACGAATGGGAGCTGAAAGAGGGGCAAGAATTTGAGATGCCGATTTCTGATTTACATTCGTCTGAAGTGGTGTCAATTAGGCGTAAAGACGCTTCAAATATCACTTTTGGGTTTTCTTTGGTAACACCGCGGCATCTGAACCCTAGCGAAGTGTTTACAATGAGCTGTTTAAATCATATTTTGAATGGAACAACGAATTCGAAAATTTTTGGTGCGGCACGTAAACGTGGATTGGTGTATGGGATGGGCAGTTCGGTGGCAGCTAACGCACATAACACTTATTGGGATTTTGACGGGGAAGTGAATATCGAGAATGCGGAAGCGCTATTTGAGTTGATTCAGACGGAGTTAATGAAAACTCTAAATGGTGAGATTTTGGATATGGATTTTTTGGCGGCAAAATCATATGCACTTGGTAGATTCCAGATGGGGGCGCAGACTGTGGGGCAGATTGCGGACTATTACTCGGATGGTTTCTTTACGAATGGCACGATTGAAAGATACGACAATATGCCGAATTTGATTAAATCGATTGATAAGTTTAAGATGGTGGAGTTGGCACGCGAGTTTGCGGGGTCGGGAATTAAGGGCTTTGCAGCAGTTTCTTCTACAGAGAAGGCATTTATCTCTGAACTTGAAAATAGATTGAATTTTTAAGTTTTATTTTAGGTCGTTAATTAGCTTTTGGAATTTCTCGCCGCGGTCGTAGACATTTTCAAACATATCAAATGAGGCGGCGGATGGCGACATAAGGACAATGGAATTTGAGAGGTTCTCGGCCTCTTTTTGAGCAGCGAATACGGCTTTTTCTAAGGATTCAGTTAGAATGAAACGTTGGTCTGGGTATTTTTTAGCGAGTTCGTGGCCAGATTCGCCCATTAAAATTATTTTTTTGATGTTTTTTAGCGAGATGGTTTCATAGATTTCTGGCAAGTCGGTGTTGTCGGTTTTGTCGCGACCACCGATGATGATGACTAAATTATTATCCGGGAAAGAATTTATTGCAACGCGAGTGGAAGATGGGTTAGTAGAGAAATTATCGTCGTAATATTTGACGCCATTTAGTTCGCGCAAAAATTCTAGGCGATGTGGCAAACCATGGAAGTTGGATAAACCAGTGATAATTTCATCTGTAAAATTGGCTAAATATTCATCTGGTGATATATTTTTGTAGCAAGCTACGGCGGCAATGGCGGCAATGGCGTTATTTAAATTGTGCTCGCCCGGTAAATTGATGGCGTTTTTTATTGATGTCGGGATTTCAAATGGATAAGGGATTTTTTTAGCATTTGAGGTGTTAGCAATACGGATAGAATCTGAATTATCTTTAAAATAAATTAGGAAGTCGTTTGAGTTTTGGTGTTTCGCGATGTTGGATTTAGCATTTAGATAGTCCTCGAAGCCGTTATGAACGTTAAGATGATCTGGTTCAATAGTGCCAATAACAGAGATGTGTGGGGATTTTTCAAGATCCCAAAGTTGAAAGCTGCTCATTTCATAAACTACGACGGAATTTTCTGTTAAGTTATCTAAAACCTCGATGGCTGGAATGCCGATGTTGCCGACTAGGTGAGCATCTTCGTGATGGGCATCGAGCAAGGATTTAATAAATGAACAGGTAGTGCCTTTACCCTTGGTGGCGGTAACACCAATAATTGGGCAAGGGCAGTGGTCAAAGAAATATTTGGTAATACTGGATTCGTTCGGAAGATCTAAAGGTGGGGCGGACGGACTGCGAAAAATTATATCATAGGATGAATAATCTCTCTGTTTTATTTCTTCTGGAGTGAAATCTTTGAAGATGTCGATTTCGGCTTGGTCTTTGAAATATTTTTCTAGGGCTTGACCTTCTTTGCCGTAGCCTAATAATGCGATTTTCATAAAATAATTATAACACACGAAAGCTTATTTTAGGATGTAGTGGAGCGATGGCAGAAATGGCACCTAAGAAATATTGACAAATTTTAGTAATAATGTTACAATATGTACACATTGTACATTAATAAAAAAGGGGGTGAGAAAATGGGAAAAGAAGACCTCATGGCTCTGAAAATGAATGTGGAGAATGGCTATTCTCCTACGCTAGAGGAGCTATTGGAGTTTCTGGATGACGAGAAAAACATCCAGAGTCTTGGCGGTGATTTTTTTGAAAAAATCCACTACTGGGACTATATGTTATACGACAAGCTAGACGTAGATACTTACGCTAGCTTACTCAGAATGATGTTGCAATACTATTGTGAGCAGGGTAATGCAGCGGAGTTTTGGGGAACAGTGGTCTATTTGGACCACATAAATCGTGTTCCTGATTTGCGGGAATACGATATGGTTTACATGACCAAGCTCGGTTTAGAACGAGCAAAAAAAACAAAGGGACACGTTTTTGACATGGAGCTGTCCATGATTGAAAAGTACGTATTGTCCCTTGAAAAAAGGCGCTGTTATAATAACTAGTGCCAACAAGAAGGCGCTAAATATAGCGTCTTTTTTACCGTTTAATAAGTTTAGTGTTTATAGATATGGGTTTTTATGGTAGAATAAGATGATGATTTGGGATGAGCTAAAGAAACCGTTTTTGATTTTGGCGCCGATGGAAGGTGTGACAGATGTAATTTTTCGGCAGGTGGTGGCTAAGGCTGGGAAACCGGATTTATTTTTTACGGAATTTACTAATGTGTCGAGCTATGCTTCGGAGAAGGGGCGAGATAATGCCCTAGAGAGGTTGCAAATTGCTAAATCGGATAAGCCAATTATTGCGCAGATTTGGGGCAAAGAACCAGAGCATTTTGCAAAGTTGGCGGGAGTTTTGGAGGATTTGGGGTTTTCTGGGGTGGATTTAAACTTTGGCTGCCCAGATAAACATGTGAATAAGGCTGGCGGTGGTGCGGCAATGATAAAAACACCAGATATAGCGGTAGAATGTTATCGAAATGCTAAAAAAGCCACTAGATTGCCGGTTTCGATAAAGACACGATTGGGGTGGAGCGATGTGCAAGAATATAAGACTTGGCTCAAAGTTCTCTTGAATGAGCATCCGGCGGCTTTAACGGTGCATCTTCGAACTAAAAAGGAGATGAGTAAGGTGCCGGCGCATTATGAGCTAATCCCAGAGATTGTTAAATTAAGGGCAGAAATTTCACCAGAGACTAAGTTGATTATAAACGGAGATATTAGAGATAAGGCTCAGGCGCTGGAGATGCACCAGCAATTTCCAGAGGTGGATGGATTTATGATTGGGCGAGGGGTTTTTGCTAATCCGTATTGCTTTGTTGATCATGTGTCAACGCGAGAGGAGTTGTTGGAGCTTTTGAAGTTGCATTTAGGCTTATTCGAAGATTATGACTCTGGTGTTTTTCGGAACGCTCCCTCGCGCCCGTCGTTACGGGGCTCGGTCGCTCCGTATTCGGCCCGTCGCCGAATATGCTCCTCAAAACACCAAGATCATAATCTTCCATACGAACCCTTAAAACACTTTTTTAAAATTTACATTAATAATTTTTCTGAGGCGAAAGAATTTCGTGCTGAACTAATGGAGACGCATTCGGTTGTAGAAGCGCGTGAAGTGATTAAAAAGTGGGGTTGACTTAGCTTGAAATGTGCGGTAGAATTTAATTAGGTTTTATTTGTTTCTCTTGCTTTTGGCAGGAGAAATTTTTAGTTTAATCGTTAATTTTATGTTTTCGACTTCAACCTGCATAAAACCTCCTTTCTGACCGTAATTTGCTATTAAAATTCAACCCCACGCACCCAACCTAACACATTATATTTTAAAAATAAACCCCAGTAGTGATATAATGGATAAATATGCAGGAACTAAGCAAAAGATTAGGGGAATTAGAGGGGGAGTTTTTGCGAGCTTATGAAAAGTTGGGGATTAAGAAGAGATTAGAGGAGTTAAGGTCGCTTGAAACAGAGGTGGCAGAGCCAGAAATTTGGAATAATGTAAAACTTGCAACGGAAAAAACGCAGGCAGTGGCGCGGCTAACTGAGGAAACGCAAGATTGGGTGCTGCTTGATACACAAATTAAGGATTTGAAAGAACTTTTGGAGCTAGCGGACGAGAGTTTGAAAGAGGAAATTGATGTGCAACTTGCGGCGATGGAAGGGAATTTTTTGGAGCTTAAAAAGACATTAAGGTTTAGGGGAAAATACGATAGTAAGAATGCGATTTTGAGGATTACTTCTGGTGCTGGCGGAGTGGAAGCGATGGATTGGGCTTCGATGCTTGAACGGATGTATTTGAGATTTTTTGAGCGAAAGAATTTCAAAGTGAATTTAATTGAGCGAGTAACAGGGGAAGAAGCGGGAATTAAGACCGCAGTTTACGAGGTGAGTGGCGCGCATGCTTATGGATTTTTGAAGAGCGAGCATGGTGTGCATCGTTTGGTAAGACTTTCGCCATTTAATGCGAATAATTTAAGGCAGACTTCGTTTGCCTTGGTCGAAGTTTTGCCAGTCATTGAGGCCGATACAGAGGTGGAAATTGATGACAAAGATTTGAGGATTGATGTTTATCACGCTGGTGGGCATGGCGGGCAATCTGTAAACACTACGAATTCGGCGGTAAGGATTACGCATTTGCCAACCAATACTGTGGTAGCGATCCAAAATGAGCGTTCGCAATTGCAAAATAAAGAAAAGGCGATGGAGATTTTGCGGGGAAAATTGGTACAAATGCAGTTAGAGCAGCATGCGGAAAATTTGAATGAACTTCGGGCTGGGGAATCGGCGGGCTGGGGACAGCAGATTAGAAATTATGTACTGCAGCCGTACCGATTAGTGAAAGATACGCGGACTAATTACGAAGAGACTGATACGGATGCGGTTTTGGATGGTAAAATCGACGATTTTATAGAGGCGTATTTGGAAAATTTAGGTTAAAAAATGGCATAAAAAATACCCCGCCTAAGCGGGGTTGAGCCGTATGGCTCTATTTTACGATCTCTACCGTTTTCCATTTGGTTGAGACCCAGACTATCCCGTCTACATCCTTTTCGATGCCTTTTGGAAAAATCTTTTTCCAATTGGCATTTTTTTGGATGTCCTCGACGGACAGTCCGATGAATGGACCGTTGGCGGTGTCACCAACTAAGTCCTTACAGCAATCATCCCAAGAACAGTTCTTAGGATAATATACTGCGAAAACCGCGATGGCTGCGACCTCGTCGTTCTTAAGGTCGATCTTAGTCTTCCCGAAGGAGTTTTTAACGTCCTTCGTGTCGACTCCCCATCCAGCGGCGCCAGCTTGGGTTCCAGCATATTCTGTGTATGTCTGGACACTTGCCAGCGGATCCTCGCGGACGTTTAATTTGTCTGTAATGAGGACCGCTTTCGCGGTTTCTTTTTTTGTACTATAAGTCCCACCGAAATTGGTGGAGCCTCCTGCTGCATTCACATAAGCGATAGCAGCAAGCCCGACTATTATCCCTATAGCTAGGGATAATAGTCTAGTCTTAATATTTTTCATTTTAAACCCCCCTTCTTTTTTTTTAAAGGTTCAAAGTATTAACTTCCTTTCTAATTATACCACTTATGATAAAAAAAGTCAATAGTAAAATGATATTTTCTGTAAAATGCAATGATTTTTTGCTATTTTTGGTGAATTTTATGCAAAAAAGGGGTTGCAATTGGGGTGAATTTGTGATAAAATGAGTACATTATCTAGACATAAAGTTAGGTCTGATTGATTTCAAGAGGAAACCGGCTTAAAAGTCTAGTTTTAATAATGTTAAAATAATTGCGAGGAGTTTTGTCTGTTGTACAGAGACAAAACAGAGCAAAGAAAGGAATAGGATGCAAGTCATTCTCGGCACCAAAATTGGTATGACCCAGATTATCGGCAAAGATGGCGTAGTGACACCTGTTACTATTATCGAAGCCGGTCCATGCGCGGTGACTCAGATTAAAACTGTCGAAACCGATGGTTATAACGCTGTGCAAATGGGCTATGGTCAGGGTAAGAATCTGAGCAAGTCGGTCGCTGGCCACGTAAAAAAGGCTGGTGAAAACATTAATCCTAAAATCCTGAAGGAATTTCGCGTTGAGGCGCTTCCTGAGGGGATGAAACTCGGTGATAATGTCACTGTAGAGAGTTTCAAACTTGGAGACAAGGTCGCTGTTACAGGGACAAGTAAAGGTAAAGGCTTTGCTGGTACAGTTAAGCGCTATAACTTTATCGAATCTCGTAACACGCATGGTTTCAAGGGAAATATCCGTAGAGTCGGTTCTATCGGTTCAATGTATCCACAAAAAGTTTGGAAAGGTAAAAAAATGCCAGGACGTATGGGCCATGAGCAAGTTACCGTGAAGAATTTGGTGGTGGCTTATATTGATGCTGAAAAGAACTTAATTGGCTTAAAAGGCGCTGTGCCTGGTCCAAATAAAGGAATCGTAAGCTTGGAGGGAAAGGAGTAATATGGCAACACTAGATAAAGATATTTTTGGTTTGACCGTAGAAAACCACGAACTCGTAAAATTGGCTTATGATGCATATTTGGCGAATTCACGTTCTTCACACGCAAAAACTTTGAAGCGTGGCGAGGTTCGCGGTGGTGGTAAAAAGCCTTGGAAACAAAAAGGTACTGGTAGAGCACGTTTTGGCTCGACTCGTAACCCGATTTGGCGTCATGGTGGTGTGGCTTTTGGTCGTACTGGTAACGAAAATTTCACTAAGAAAATTGCACGTTCAAGCAAATTGTTGGCTGTTCGCCAAGCTTTGAGTATGAAAAACGCCGATAAAGCGGTGTTTGTACTTGATGCTAAGGTTAAATTAGACGGCAAAACTAAAACTGCAGCTAAAGTTTTGAAGGATATGAAACTTGATGGCAAAAATGTGCTTGCAGTAGCGGCAGAAAAAACTCCAGAAGTTTTGCGTTCTACTAATAATTTATCAAATGTAAAATTAGTACGTGCAACCTATTTGAACGTGTTTGACATTATGAATGCTGATGCGATTGTATTTTCTGAAGCGGCTCTTAAAGAAGCCCGTAAATGGCTAATTGGAGAGGAGAAGTAAGATGAAAAAATCTGATATTAAATTAAATATCCTCGAGCCACGTGCGACAGAAAAAAGTTATTTGGAGCAAACTAATCGTATTTATGTTTTCCCAGTTGAGAAATCTGCTTCAAAACAAGCAATTGCAAAAATGGTAGAAGAAGAATTTAAAGTCACCGTAACGGATGTACGAACAACGATTCGTAAAGGTAAGAAAACCCGTTTTAGCCGTGGTAAACATGCTTATCCTGGTATAACTCATCGCGAGGATAAGAAATTTGCTTACGTGAGATTAAAGAAAGGTGATTCGATTAAAGTTTTCGATGAACCTGAAGAAGATAAACCAGCTAAAAAAGCTGATAAAACCAGCGCAAAGGAAGCTGAAAAAGTAGCTAAAACTACTAAAAAGGCGGACAAGAATGCAGGGAAGGAGAATAAATAATGGCAATTAAAGCATATCGCCCGATTACACCGGCGCAGCGTCAAAAGACGACCGAAGATTACGATCAGATTACGACGAAAAAACCGATGAAATCGTTACTCGCGAGTAAGAAACAACAAGCAGGTCGCAACAATAGCGGTCGTATTACCGTCCGTCATCGTGGTGGCGGTGTAAAACGACACTATCGTATCGTGACTTATAAGTTGCCGATGAATTTGACTTTTACAGTTGAAGAAATCGAATACGATCCAAATCGTAGTGCACGTATTGCACGTGTAAAAGACGAAAACGGAGTTTATTATTACGTGCTTGCAGATACTAAAATGACTAAAGGCACGACTTTTAAGACTGGCGAAGAAATAGAAGTAGAAAATTCGAACCGTATGAAACTCAGTAATATCCCAGTTGGTACTTTTGTATATGCAGTTGAGCTTAAACCTGGCAAAGGTGCACAAATGGTGCGTTCGGCAGGAACTCAGGCGCAACTTATGGCAAAAGAAGGTAATTACGCTACTCTTAAGATGCCATCCGGTGAAGTCCGAAAAGTTTTGGCTGATTGTGAAGCTTCGATTGGTACAGTTTCTAACTTGCAACATCAAAACGTAAAGATTGGTGCAGCGGGTAGAAATCGTCGTAAAGGCATTCGCCCAACGGTTCGTGGTGTAGTAATGAACGCGACAGATCACCCACATGGTGGTGGTGATGGCGGTCGTCATGGTACTGGAAAAGCTCCACGTACACCTTGGGGCCAGCTTACAATTGGTTATAGAACTCGTCGAAATAAGCAAACTAATAAATATATCGTGCGCAGTCGCCACGAAGGAAAGAGGAGATAATGTCTAGGAGTCTTAAAAAAGGTCCATTTGTGGACTTCAAACTAGCAAAAAAAGTCGCTGCTCTCTCTAACGAAGACCGCACTGTGATTAAAACTTGGGCACGCCACTCAACTATTTCGCCAGAAATGGTTGGCAAGACAATTGCTGTTCATAATGGCAAAATGCACGTACCAGTTTATATTTCAGAAAATATGGTTGGTCATAAATTAGGTGAGTTTGCGCCGACTCGTAAATTTAGACGCCATGGTGGCAAAAAAGCCGCTGAGGCTGCGAAAGGAAAGGGTTAGAATATGGCGGAAACAATTTTTGCGCACGCATACGAAAAAGGTATTGATATTCAACCACGCAAAACTAGCATCGTAGCAAGTTTGGTGCGAGATCGTTATGTAGCTGACGCGGTAGTGATTTTGGAAAATACTCCAAGAAAAGCTGCGCGTGCCGTATTAAAAGCTGTAGAATCGGCAAATGCGAATTTGCTTAACAATTCTAAAGTTTCGATTGATCCAAAATCGATTCGTATTGCCAGAATTTTTGTAACTAGCGGTACGAGAATGCGTCGCTATAAACCAGCTTCGCGTGGTCGTGCGTTACCTTATGAAAAGATTAGTAGTAATATATTCGTCGAGGTCGCCGGCGAAGAGAAAGTTAAAAAAGCTGCCAAAGTTGAGGAGAAAAAGTCCGCAAAATCGAAGGATGTAAGCGCGTCTTTAAACTCCGAAAAAACAGAGGTAGAGAAGGAGAAGAAGTAATATGGGCCAAAAAGTTAATCCCATCTCTTACCGTCTCCAGGTTAGTAAAGACTGGTCTTCGAAGTGGTTTACCCGCAAAACAGACTTTCGTCGCTGGCTAATGGAAGACGACAAAATCCGCAAATTGATTGAAGAACGATTTAAAAATCGTCCAACTATTGCGAGAATTAACATTGAACGTTCTGCAAATCTTACGACTATTACTATTGTTACCGCGAAAGCTGGTGCTGTGATCGGCAAGCAAGGTGCAGGTATCAATGAAATCAAGAAACAGATTGAGAAAATTGTAGATGGACCAGTACGTATTAATGTAGAAGAAATTAAAAAACCAGAACTTAACGCTAAACTCGTGGCTGAGAATATCGGTTTCCAATTAGGTAAGCGTATGAATTTCCGCCGTGCAGTAAAGATGGCTCTGCAATCTTCAATGAATGCGGGTGCTAAAGGCGTACGTATCGAGGTAGCTGGGCGTCTTAATGGTGCTGAAATGTCACGTCGCGAAAAATTTATTGAAGGCTCGGTACCACTACATACTTTGAGAGCGGACATTGATTTTCATTGTCATCATGCTCCAACTATTGCTGGTATCGTTGGCGTAAAAGTTTGGATTTATAAGGGGGAAAAGTAAGATGGCGATTTTAATTCCGAAAAAAGTTCCGCACCGCAAAGTGCGCAAAGGTAAAAACGAAGGTATTGCTACACGTTGTAATACTGTAGCGTTTGGCGAATATGGCCTAGTATCGCTTGACAACGAACGTGTCACTAGCCGCCAAATTGAGGCAGCACGTCAAGCAATTACCCGTTATGTAAAACGTGGTGGTAAAATTTGGATTCGAATTTTCCCACATACACCAGTTTCCAAGAAACCATTAGATGTAAAAATGGGTTCTGGTAAAGGTGAACCACAATATTATGTAGCAAAAGTCAAAGCTGGAACAGTGATGTTTGAAATTGCTGACGTGACTGAAGAAAAGGCACGCGAAGCATTGAGATTAGCATCACATAAATTACCAGTTCGATGTAAAATAATTAAGAAAGAGGAGTTTTAAGATGGCACACACACTCATTGGAACTGTGACCTCCGACAAGCGTGATAAGACCATTACCGTCTCCATCGCGAATCGGGAAACTCATCCTCTGTATCGTAAACAATATACGAAGACTCGTAAATATACGGCGCATGATGAGAAAAACGAAGCCAAACTTGGCGATCGTGTTGAAATCGCTATGTCTCGTCCAATTTCTAAGACTAAAGCTTACACTTTGGTAAAGGTAGTGGAAAAGGCACGTGGCACAGTTGAGCTTAAAGAAGATGTAAATAAGGCTTACGAGGCTGAAAAAATCGGTGCAGATGCGGCTGCGAAAGCAGAGCGTGAAGCAGCGAAAAAAGCTCTCGAAGAAGCTGAAAAAGAGGGGGAAAAATAAATGATACAACAAGAAAGTAGATTGAAAGTTGCTGATAATAGTGGCGCTAAAGAACTTGGTGTAATCCGAGTTTTGGGCGGTACTAGAGCGCGTTATGCTAGAGTAGGTGATATTGTAACTTGCTCAGTAAAAGAAGCAATCCCTAACGGTAACGTTAAGAAAAAAGCTATCGTAAAAGCTGTGATTGTGCGTACTCGTCAACCGATTCGTCGTCCGGATGGTTCGACTATTCGCTTTGATGATAACGCCGCAGTGATTGTAAACGATGATAAAATGCCAAGAGGTACACGTGTTTTCGGACCAATTCCACGCGAATTACGTGATAAAGGTTTTATGAAGATCGTAAGTTTGGCTCCGGAGGTACTATAAAATGGCGAAAAGTTTGAAGATTAACGATAAAGTAATGGTAATTTCCGGCGACAATAAGGGAAAAACTGCTAAAATTGTGAAAATTGATCGCGCAAATGGCAAAGCTTGCCTAGAAGGCATTGGTATAGTTGAGCGTCACATGAAAAAGACTCAATTTAACCCAGCTGGTGGCAAGAAAACCATTCATCAGGGAATTGAAATGTCTAATTTGAAGTTGGTGGAAGCGGCAAAGTTTGTGAAATCAGCGAAAAAATCAGACAAGAAATCGGATAAAAAGAAAGGAGCTAAATAATGGCGGAAAAGAAAACAGCTGCACCAAAAACTGCTACTAAAACCGCAAAAGTTGTAAAAACTGATGCGCCACGCCTCAAAGCTCTTTATAATAACGAGTTGAAGGCTAAATTGCAGAAAGAATTGGGGCTTAAAAATATTAACCAAGTCCCAGAGTTGAAAAAAGTGGTAGTTTCCTCGGGTGTTGGTAAAAAACGTGAAGATAAACGTTTTACTGAAACTGTGGAACTTACTTTGGCAAAGATTACTGGTCAGGCGGCAACTTCTAGACTAGCAAAGAAATCAATTGCGACATTCAAAATTCGTAAAGGAATGGGTGCGCCAGTTGGTTATTTGACCACTCTCCGCAATGACAAAATGTATGAATTTGTGGATAGATTAATCAATGTAGCTTTGCCACATGTGAGAGACTTTCATGGTGTTTCACGCAAAGCTTTTGATGCGCAAGGAAATTACAATCTAGGTCTTAAAGAACAAACTGTGTTCCCAGAGATTACCTTTGAGGATGCATCAGTTTTGCATGGTCTAGAAGTAACGTTTATAATTAAAAATGGTTCAAAGGAAGGAAGTCTAAAATTGTTAGAACTCTTTGGAATGCCGTTTGAGAAGGAGGGTAAGTAGATGGCGAAAAAATCTGCAGTCCTTCGTGACGAAAAACGACGCAAAATGTATGAAAAATATCAAACTAAACGTGCTGAGCTTAAGGCAGCTGGCGATTTGGAAGGTTTACAAAAACTTCCACGTAACAGCTCGCCAACAAGGCTTAAAAATCGCGATATGTTGGATGGTCGTCCACGCGGTTATATGCGCCAGTTTGGTTTAAGCCGTATTAATTTCCGGGAAAAAGCATCTAAGGGCGAAATTCCTGGTGTAACAAAGAGTAGTTGGTAGGAGAAAGGAGAGAATATGTCATTACAATCTACAGATCAAATAGCAGATTTATTAACCAGAATTCGTAATGCGATAATGGTGAACAAAAATGAAATCCTCGTCCCGACTTCTAAATTGAAAGTGCAGGTAGTGGAAGTTTTGAAGAAAAATGGCTACATTTCCGACTACGAGATTTCGGATGATGAACCCCGCGGAATTTTGAAAGTTACAATCAATGAAGTTGGTTCGCAAGCTAAGATTAACGAGATTACAAAGGTTTCCAAGCCTGGTCGTAGAATTTATTCAGCAGCGGAAGATTTGCCAACGGTGAAATCTGGTCGCGGTATGGTAATTGTGTCGACTTCTAAAGGTCTTATGACTGGTCGCGAAGCGAAGAAAAATCGCTTAGGTGGTGAAATCTTAGTGAGGGTTTGGTAACCCCGGCTTTAGAGATAAAAATAACCCCCTGGGCAGGGGGGTTATTTTTTATTAAGACATACCCATATTTTTATTATATCACACTTTCGTGACTATGTCAAGATTTAAGGGGTGGTGTTAGTGAAGTTTAGTTATGATAAGGCTTGGGCGACTAATGCTTGCGCGTCGGTAA
>JAZLJU010000033.1:0-5072 GCA_045618065.1 Candidatus Nanosyncoccus sp. | reverse complement strand
TTATCCTTGTTGTTTTTGTCTTTGCTGTCTCTCTCCCCCTCACCCGCAACTTCTTCTTCGCTTAGTTTTTCATCAAACAATGTGTTATAATCAAACCATGACTACTTCTCTCGTTAAATGTCAAAATCTCAGCAAAATTTACGGTCGCGCTACTATTCTTGATAATATTAACCTCGAAATCTCACGCGGTCAAATTATCGGTTTACTCGGCAAAAACGGCGCTGGCAAATCTACTCTTATGAAATTAGTCATGGGTCTGCTAATCCCCACGCACGGTAAAATTCTTGTAAACGGCCAGCCAATCGGCGCCGCCAGCAACGCCGTCATCTCTTTTCTTCCAGACTGTTCTTATCTCGACCCATCTCAGACTATCATCCAAACTCTCAACTCTTTTAATAATTTTTACGATGACTTTGATCTTGAAAAAGCCAAAAAACTTATCTCCGCCCTCAAACTCAATCTAAACTCCGAGCTAAAAACTCTCAGCAAAGGCATGCTAGAAAAAACCCAACTAGCCATTACTATCTCTCGAAAAGCAGATTTGTATATGCTCGACGAGCCAATCGGTGGCGTCGATCCTGCCACTCGCGACTCAGTTCTAAAGTTAATTTTAAATCACGTCCCCACTAAATCCAGCGTTCTAATTTCCACCCACATCATTTCCGATGTCGAGCAATTTCTCGATAGTGTAATTATCCTAGATCAAGGCAAACTTATCCTGTCCGAAGATGCAAAAACTCTAAAAAAACGCACAGGGAAGTCAATCGATAAATTCTTCAGAGAGGAGTTCAAAGATGTTCTGGAAGATTTTTAAGCACGATTTTGTCAAAATCTACAAAACTATGGGCATTTTTTACGCTCTAGCGATTATTTTCGCGATTTTAGCAAAAATCTTTAGTCAAGATAACAACGCCGCAATTTGGCTAATTTTAAGCAATATTTTCTCTGGTGGTATGTGGGCAATGGCAGTTTCTAGCTTAATCAACGGCGCACTAAGAGCCCTAAAAAACTTCCGAGAAAGCATTTATGGCAAAGGCGCCTTCTTCACAAGGTGTTTACCAGTCAATATTCGCACAATTTTCCTAGAAAAACTCCTCTTTGGCGCCCTAATGTGCTTGACTAGCATTATTGTTGCTACCGCTTCGGTTTTTATCGTTTATGCACCTTATGATCAAATTTCGAGCATTTTAGATTTAATCAGCTCCACCACAGGCACCAGCGCCGCCGCTGCTCTAATTTTCATTTTCGTCACCTTCTATGTGGAAATTCTTCTAGTTTTTTCCGCTGGCGTAATAGGGGTAGTTTTAGGCCACAAACATTTAAAGCATAAAAACCTCTGGACAGTAATCTACGGCTTTTTCGCCTATCTGTTATCTCAGGCTTTAATTATCGGTAGTATCGCCCTTGCAGGCGTTTTCGAACCAGATATTTTAGAACTTTTCAGCACCACAAACGATATTATCACCCCTAACGTCATCAAAATCGCCACCGTCACCTCTGCTATCTCTTACGCGCTCTGCGCTATAATACTTAGCACCATATCCGCCCGCCTAATTGAAAAAGGCGTCGATATAGATTAGCTTCGCCGCAAATTGTTGAAAATTTATTAGCTCTCTATACTTATTCTCGGATAAATATTCAAACTATACGGATCTGTCGGTTCCACCCCTGATTGAATCACAAAATACGCCGCTGCCGCTACCATCGCGCCATTATCTCCCGAGAACTTCGGCTCTGGGAAATAAACCCCCAAATCACCCCTATCGCTAAATCTTTCCTCTGCCTGCTTACGTAATTCCTTATTTGCACTTACTCCCCCAGCAAACACCACAGATTTCACCTCTGGGTGCTCATTTAGCGCCATTTCTAATTTTTCTAACAAAATCTCCACAGCTGTTTTTTGGAATGAAGTTGCAAAATCCGCCACTTGCTCCTCTGTTAAATGATTTTTAAGATCATGACTCGGGTGCGAAATTGGCAATTCCAATTCTTTCTGCACCGCTCTCAAAACCGCGGTCTTAAGCCCCGAAAACGAAAAATCCAAACCTGCGATTTTCGGGTGTGGTAACTTATATTTGTCAGCTCCTGTCGCAACTTTCGCAATCGCCGGCCCACCAGGATACGGCAACCCCAAAATTTTCGCAACTTTATCAAAACATTCCCCCACCGCATCATCTCTAGTTGTCCCAATAATTTCAAAATGATTATGCTCCATCATATATAAAATCTGTGTATGCCCCCCAGAAATCACCAACGCTAGGAGCGGAAATTCAGGCTTTGGGGCGGGGGCGGTTACGATGTGTTCTGCGGACTTTGAAGACTTGGCCAGAGCGGCCTGGAGCGTGTCCGCCCCATATTCATAAGATTCAAGCCAATTCGCATACACATGCGATTTCAAATGATGCACCGCATAAAGTGGCTTATCATGTAGAATCGCCAAAGTCCTTGCCGTCAAAGTCCCAATAAGAAGGGAACCAAGTAATCCCGGCGCATGTGTCACCGCAATCGCGTCAATCTCATCCCACGAGCACTTTGCATCGGTCAAAGCCTTATTCACTACCGGCATCATCGCCTCCAAATGCGACCTCGCCGCCACCTCTGGTATCACCCCACCATACTCTGCAAAAATATCAATTTGTGAAACTACCACATTCGACAAAATCTTGCGTCCATCCTCTACCACGGCCGCTGCAGTCTCATCACAACTTGTCTCAATTCCTAAAATTCTCACCTCTTAATTATATCACAACGTACATATTTATTCATGGTGATACGGTCCACCCGCCGCAATCTGCGATGCTCGGTAAATTTGTTCCACACAAATTACCCTTGCAATCTGATGCGGAAACACTAACTTCGAAAAACTCCACACAAAATCCGCTTTTTCTCGCACAAATTCATCAAATCCATACGCTCCACCAATCAAGATCACTACATCCTTACCATCCAAAAACGCCCGCGAAATTAAGAGAGAATATTCATCTGATGATATATTTTTTCCACGCTCATCACAGCAAATTACAAATTCCCGCCCAGAAAACGGCCAATTTTCTAGCCGTTTCATCAACTTTTCTTCTTCCATAAATTCCCAAGAAATCTCATACGGCTTGCGTAAACGCTTCTCATATTCGGCGCAAGCTTCTTCCACCCAATGCAAATTTTTCTTCCCCCCAGCTATAATTTTTATCATAAGAAAATTATATCACAGAATGAATAATTTATCTATAAAATTATTTCATCATTGCATTTTTAAAAAAATATAATACAATAAGCTTATGGATAATAATTATGATCAACAATTTATGCAAAATTTAAAAAATCAACCAACCGTAGATGGTGGAGAAGGAAATACTTCTAAAACCCCACTCATAGTTGCGATTATTCTTGCGGTAGTTCTTCTTTTTGAGTCTATCGCTTTAGTGGTTTTAGCTAATAATAACTCTACCATTACTAGCAAAATTTTCGCAGAAGAAACAGGCGAAACAGAAGCCGTAAACGATGATGACGAAGACTCCTCAAGCTATGTTTTCGATGACGAAGGCAATGTAACTGCCATTAACTTAGAATGTAAAGATGAAAATGGTTCTAATTATGCTCTATCTACCGATAATTCTTACAAATATTACGACGCTGAATCTCAATCTACAATGTCCGGTACCTACACAATTAACAGAGATAGCATCATTCAACTTAATGACTCTAATAACGAACAAAAAACCATCTTTCATGACGGCATCATAGTTGCCGATGGCGATACTATTTACGAGTGTGAGGCAAGTTTGAATGAAGTCGAAAGCGACACCGAGTAGAATTCGTAAGGCTTTCTTAGGTACACTTACTGTATTTGCGCTATTTTGTTCCTTTTTTATGCCCCGATATTCTGTCCACGCTCTAACTACTATCCCAGCAAGCAAAGTCCACAAAGTCGCCAATTTTAAGAACCAGATGAATAATGCCATGCAGGGTGGCGTCGTGACTCCAAAATACTACGTTTATTTGGATTGTACCAATCACTGTAGTGGTAAATCTAAAGCCGTGATTATCAATAGAGATAGCTGCAATTTGGTTACAAGAGTTCCGCTAAAGAACCGTTACCTCAGCGGCCCATCATATAAATGGGGTTCAAGCTATGTTTCTCTCATTAGTATGGGAAATAGAGTTGGCTGTATCAAATTAAACGGTAAAAATTCTAAATACACTAGTTCTGGTTGTTTCCAACCAAATGGAGCATCCCTATATTACGGTGGAACCGCTCAAGGTGCCGCGGCAAATTATAATGGCTATCGTTTTAAGGTTTCGGGCTACAGCTATGCTTATATTGGGGTATTTAAAGGTAGTTCCACAAACATGGTTCAAGGGTTCAAAATCCCGAGCGTCAAAGCCGAACCCGAAGGTATTTCTATAGATGGTGCTACTGGCGAAGTTTATATTTCATACAATAGTAATCATAAAACCGTTTTTTACAAAATCGACGCCTCTGTTTTCAAAAAATACACTGGCAAAAACAAAAAAAGTAACCCCACTATCTGTAAAAATATAGGAAAACCTGAAAAATCTAAGGATAAGGATGACAACTCCAATAACAAAGGCAATGATTCCAATGATAAGGACAATAATTCCAACGATGATAGTGACTCTGATAATTTCACCGGCGACCCTATAAACAATGAATACATCCAACCAGAATCTCCAGGCTACGACGGCACACTAGATACTATACTCTTCGGCACTATCAAAGACGATGGCGAAGGTTGTGGCACCTACGAAATATTAAATCTCATCATTGAAATTCTCACTATCGGCATAGGTATTACCGCTACCATAGGCATAGTGTTCTTTGGCATTATGTATCTTACGGCTAAGGGTAGCGTAGAGCAAATCACTAAAGCCAAGCGTCGTCTATTCGAAATTGTCGTCGGCCTCGCTATTTATGCTGTTATCTGGGCACTTCTCAATTTCTTACTCCCGGGCGGCACGCTTAATTCTTCTAAAACCTGCGAAAGAGTTGATCCTACTACTGCCAAACTTGACCAAGATTCCAACACTGGCGGTTCGGAAGACAAAGACAATAA
>JAZLJU010000032.1:0-6780 GCA_045618065.1 Candidatus Nanosyncoccus sp. | reverse complement strand
TCCAGCTCATGCCAAAATTATATTTCGGAATTACGATATCATAAAAATTCGTATCGCTCTTACTTTCCTTAATCCATTCCCAGCAATACCCAGCCACAATTCTTGCTTTATTATTGATATTATTTTTCTCAATAATAGCCTGACGCATTTTGTTTGGATCATCGAACACTTTGAAGTCATAATTGAAATCCATATCATCAAAGTTGGCAGTCTGTTTTATTTCTAGCAAATTATCAAGCCAAGCCAAATATCCATCAGAACCATTACATCTAAATTGGCTTTCGAGTTCTGTCTTTTGATACTCAGCACCAAGTTCATTCGCAAATTTTTCAATTGAACTAATTGCACCAATATCCTTCAATGTCACCCTTTGGCTTTCATCAATAAAGAAAATTGAGCATTTGGCAGCATTAATAATTTCTTTAATCTGGTTCTCACCTAAATTATTCATAAAACCAGATTTTTCGGTCAGACGATGAGCTTCGTCTACTATTAAGGTATCGATGGAATTAGATGGAACATCTACAAAATTGCCTGAGTTTTGGAAACATGAATCGATAAACTCTTTTTTAAATTCTCCCTGGAGTTTTCTTTTAAATACAGCACGGGGAGAGCCATTTCTCGTGACATAAAAACTCACAATATTGGCTTTAATCAGCTCCACCATCAAGTTAATGGCAAGCACAGTTTTTCCAGTACCTGGTCCACCTTCAATTACTAGAACTTTTTTATTGCCAAAAGCCACCGCATTTTTTGCCATACCCATAGCGGTTTCAAAAGCAACCTTTTGGTCGTCGATCATAACGAATTCTTGATTACCATTCATCATATTAGCAAGACAATCTTGCAAACTCTTGGATGGACGAAAGCGACCATGATCAATCTCATAAATCGTCTTACCATTATCACCTTTTTTAATATGCTTAGTAATAAAATTACGCAACTTTGGAAAATCTTCCGCGCCAAACATAGGCGCAGCTTCGATATAATCTTTATATTGTTCACTCAAAATTGGATCATTTTCTTTGAAATGATAATTATGCAAGAATGCACAAGGAAGCAAATCCATTTTCCCATTTTGAGTTACCTCATTGTAGTTATTTATAAAAAATGCATAGCTCATTGCTTGATATGACGGGTGTGCGACTTTTCTCATGCCACCACCGACAAACGTCTCAACGATTACACCATCTTCACTCTGGACAGAGTTACAATCATCCCATTGTTTTAACTCAACAATAATGACAGTCTTTGTTTCTTCTTCATTCTTGCCAGTCAAAATAAAATCGATACGTTTTGAGGTCATCGGGATGTTATATTCGATAGCAACCCCACAATCGTTTGGAATTTCATCTGAATCAAGAATGTTTCGCATGTACTGCATAGAATTTTGCCATGCTCGCATTTGCGCTTCGGTTGTTCGCCCAAAATATCTTTGATATTGCTCATAGATTTTGTTACAAATCAAATTATCACGAACATCATTCATGAAATCAGTTTTTATTCCATCGTATACTATCATATTACTTGCCTTTATAGTTTTGTATATTTAGTGCTTACGCCTTTAGCTTTTTCAACTGGGTATTTTTTACGAGTTTTTTCTAGTTTATTTAAAATAATTTCTTCAGGGCTTACACCAAGCTTGTCGGCCATCTGAAAACAATAATTAAACACATCAGCCAACTCTTCGCATACCTCATTTTTATCAAAGTCATTATTCCATTGGAAACATTCCAATAGTTCACCAGCTTCAATGGTAATAGACTTTGCAAGATTTTCTGGACTGTGAAATTGATCCCAGTCTCGTTCGCGATTAAAATCAGCGATTGCTTTTTGTACCTTTTCCATACTTACTATTATACCATTTTTCAAACTTTTCCCACTCATCTTTGTGGTATACTATAGCTTCGTAAGATAAATGCTCGTTATTTTTTACGTATTCATCAATTGCTCGTACTTTTTTCTTGCCAATATATTCTTCATGTTTGCTATATTCTTGAAGGATACTCATTATTTCTCCATTTTATATTGACTAGGTATTACCACGCTAGTCATAAATACGCAACCCCCAACGAAAAATATAAGCCTAGGCGGTTTAGAATTCTCTCCATTCAGTGCTCTCGTTGCTAAGACTCGTAATAGCTAATTGCCTAAAACGGCAGTCGCCTGGATCTAAAACAAATTCGCCACTTCTGTATTTATTCTCGGCTATTCCGTAAGCATCTGCTGAGCTATTGGCTTCAACTACAAAATCCTTTGTATTCGTCTCTTCTATCGTAATGACATATTTCATGGTCAGATCTTATGATCAAAATCGCAAAAAGTCCATAATAATTGTTTAGTAATTTTAGCAATACCTAATCAATAGAATCAAACAAAGAGATTTGGCCATCTCGAAAAATACTTAAATCAAAATTATCAGCCGTTATGACTTTTGTTTGCATTCTTCCGGCATCGCATAGCCTTTGGCAATACTTTGCCAAAGTAGACTTATCTTCTGTAGCTATAAAATCAGCTTCAATGTTAGCACATTGAGCTAAGATTTTCATATCGTCTTTTGTTGATACCCTTGACCCCTTTTCACGATCATTATTGTCTAAAATTTTTGCAAAATCTCCAGCAACAATCCCATCACCAACATTAAAATTACAGGGGATAAAACAATTGGTTTCTAATATATCTTGAATATTTTCTTTTTGCTGAAATTCGGATATTACAACTGATGATAAATACATATCAATTGAGTTCTCAATAAAATACTGATAATATTTCTTGGCATTCTCGTGATTTTTACGTGTGTTGTCAAAAATGCTGATAAGAAAACTCGTATCAATGAATACTTTTTGTCTAGACTTCTTGGGCATAGTTTCCTCGCGCATCTTCCACCCATGCCAAAACGTCCACGACATCTGCCCACGAATGTTGGACTTTTTTCGATATTATGTTAAATTGTTCTTCATCATACTTCGGCTCATAATCCACAAAATCTAATAAGTGCTCATCGCGATATTTTTTTGTTTCCAAATTTTGTTCAGCGGTAATTCTTATGAGTTGTTTACGATAAATACGATTTACTTCATCTTCTTCAATTTGTTTTGAATCAGCATCCAAGACTATAGTATCTCCATTTTCTAGAACCAAATGAACATTTGTTTTTGTTTTTCCGCCAATGTCAACTACCATTCCATACATATATGTTTCAGTTGGAACCCACTGGTCGGCCCTAATCGTTTTGTAATCTGTATCTTTTGATATAACCAAACTATCCTTGGATTGAGTCATATCTGTATCGGATATAGTATAAATTCGGTGTGTTCCTTTTTTTGCTTTCAATTGTAAATCCCTAATAATTTTAGCGCGTATTGGGTCAATATTGTCCAATGCTCCAGTTTCTCGAATAGTCCTATAATCGTTAATTGCTTCACTAACAATCTGACTTACCGGAGCGACAATGGCGAATGAACCTTTTCTTACAGAAACAGAAATTTCACTAGTAGATTTTGTTTTACCAAAAATAAAACGGTTCATAGAATCAGCTAGTTCAATTATTGACTTAAGCGGAACATTGTCTGGCGTAATTTGCTCTCCGTCTATCGTGTCTTTCAATGAAAAGTAGAGCACATTTTTATTCATATTATTATTCTACCATTTTCTATTCGTTTCGTGCAATATAACATTACGTTTTTATTTTTTTATGACATATATTTTCTTTCTGCTATTTTGTGGGCATTTCTCGCCGTTTTTTCGCCGTTTTCGACCACTTTTGCTGTTTTTGTTTCACGGCGAATATCGCCGTCATTTCACTATCATTCGACTATTAGTCCTCCCGATACTCACTGTCAATCATCCAATGCCCCCTGACCCTGAAGGCAGGTATAGTGCCGCGAATTGCCTTATTGGTTGCGGATTGAAGGTTGATATCGTTATTTCTCGCCCAGTCGGCAACGGATATGATTCTTCTCGCGGTCAACTTAGCAATACGGCGATACAAAGATTCAATCAAAAGGCTTGCAAATAGCTCGGTTAGTTTATCTATCTTACCAGTTTTCGTATATTCATCAAGAGCAGGATAGTATTCGTCAAACTTTGTTTTATTTGGAATGATGATTGGTGGAAGCCCGAGCATATCTAGCTGTTCATTCGTAAGTAGTCTCCCAATACGGCCATTGCCATCGCCAAATGGGTGGATATTCTCAAACCCTGCATGAAAATAAGCGATTTTGTCAAGAAAATATCTACCGTCATCAGAATTATAGTTTTCAACCAACTCATACATGAGACCGTTTACAAATTCTGGATTCGCCCCAATATGTGTACCGACACGCACCCATTCTCTACCAGAGCGGAAGCGCCCAGCTATATCGTCGCGAATATTCGTAAGTAGTGTCTTGTGTAGGTTTAAAATCAAATCTACGGAGATTTCTTTTTCCGAGTTGTCCATTAAATGCTCCATGGCTCCGGCGAGATTCTTCGCTTCGTATATTTCACGGATCTCGTGATCTGTGCGTATTTGACCCAGTATCAGAATATCCTCAGTATCCTCAAGCGTAAGAGTAGAATTTTCAATAGCATTGGAGTTATAGACCATTTCTGGCAATTCAGAAAGAGTAAGTTCTTTTATGACTTCTTTTTGCTGAGCAGCTAATTTACGATACTCTTCAGCTAAACTATTAATTCTGTCTTTTGTAACTTGATTTATCATAACCTTATTATATCAAACTTTACGTTAAAAATCAATGTTTTCGGTAATTTTAAACGCAAAGTTGATTAAACTATTATCATTGTAAGTTCTTAGTAGAGCTGGGCCGTAAATTTTTATATGCTAAAATAGTATCATGGATTTTGATTTAAAAAATTGGCTGATACTTGGTAAAATCACCGATAAAGATTTAGGGTTTGACTTTCCAGAACAAAAACCTAACGGCTGCCGTTTCAATGTACGCGTTATCTTAAAAAGATCAGATGGCAAGATTTGTTTAATTCATTCAAAAAAACACAATTATTACCAAGTGCCTGGTGGCGGCATTGAATCTGGAGAAAATATTGAGCAAGGCTTAAAACGCGAAACTAAGGAAGAAACTGGTTTTCAAATCAAGAATTTTAAACCAATTGGAGTAATTATCGAACACCGTAGTAATAACCAATACAATTGGAATAGAGCCATTTCATATTGTTTTGTCGCAGAGCCTGATAAAGAAATCGGTACTAATTATACAGAAGAAGAAAACGGAGAGGATTTTGTGCCAATATGGATTAGCCTAGATATGGCTGTCGAGGAATTTCGGCGGATTGATGAAAAATTAAAGCTTAATCCCGCTCGCAGTTATTCTGGCGCATTCGCTACGCGACGAGATTTACTATTGCTGGAAATTTTTAGCACAGAATAATCTTAAAATCATCATATTTGTCGGCAAAAGCTTCTTCAATAGTTTTATTGGTTTTTTCGAGATACTTTTTCACTAAATAATAGCCCAATGAATAACCAGACCAGCGTGGTAACTTATCATCACCAACGATAAATATTGTTTGGTAGTCGTATTTTTCATTGTCCATTTTGTTCTTAAGTAAACTTAAAATTCTTGCATTTTCTTTGTCGGTACGATGTATTATAGTGTTAGAAAAATATTGCATTTTGTCTTGGTTCTTGGCAAATTCAACTTCAAAATAAGTGGCAATTCCCTCAGAAATAATTCCGTCAAATAATGAATTCATCCATTCATCGTTTATTCCCCACCTTGCCGCATGGCATAATTCGTGCACCAGCATTTCCGTGAGAAAATTTTTGGTAAACTTTTTTTCATCAAGTCCCATCGTAATAAAATCCGCGGCATAGGTATATCCGCCCACGCCATCTTCAGGAATAACAAGATTTTCTAAACGATTCGTAATAACTACATCAATATCCCATTCGACTTTGAGCCGAGGAAAAACATATTCTTCAGCATCTTTAACGGCTTGCAAAATTAAGTCTTTTTGTTTAGTAAGGTTGCCGTTGGCGTTTGTGATATAAGAGATAATTTTACTCATTTTTATTTCAAACTTTCATATTTTTGCTTAAATGTGGTGAAGTCTGCGGCGATAGCAGCAACTTCATCGCAAGCTTTAATAAAATCTGGGTCATCAAAAAACATTTTCTTACGAGCATAGCCATCTTTTCCCTGCTTGGCTAGTACGTGCTGCCTGGCTTCTTCTATTGCTCCGCAATAATCCGCACTAGAGCCAGAATGTAGATGCGTTTCGACTGAGCGTTTAATAATTGCATCTGGCGAAGTACTACGGTCTGCCGAACTGACAATTTTACCATAAATAGAGCGTGGCTCATGCTTAGAGCTGGCGCGATGGTCTTCAACTGCTTCGGCCATAGTTTTGATTTGTGATGCACTAAAAAATTTTTGTAAATTCTCATCCATTTTAAGAAAAGCGGCGGAAATTTTCTCGTGATAATGATCATCAATAAGGCGACCAATGTCGTGATAGGCTGCCACTACATAACACATATTTTTGTCTGCTTCAGGCACCTGCTCGGCAAACTTTAGACTGCGGCCAATCACATATTTAATATGGTCTAGGCTATGCCCAGCGCCATCGCGATATTTAGGTAAAATTTTGTTTCCAATATACTGCACTAAATCTTGATTCATAAAACTCCTTTATACCATTGTATCATTATTGATGATTTTTACTTGTGCTGATTTATGCTATAATAATCTAGAAATAAGGAGAATATATGAAACTTTTATGCGTTAACGCAGGATCATCATCACTAAAATTCCAACTTTA
>JAZLJU010000031.1:0-38186 GCA_045618065.1 Candidatus Nanosyncoccus sp. | reverse complement strand
AAGTAACATTGCCATATTTCTTGCGTAAAATTTGATAAACTTCTTTGGCTTTTTTGACTAATTCTGGTTTATTCTTAAGAAGTGGGGAAACACAAAAACGATAAGGCGCAAGATTTTCTGGAAGTTTAAGAATGATACGAGTTTCGTTATCGATGGTTTCTTCGGTATAAGTAGCGGAAAGTACCGCTAGGAGTAAACGTTCGACGCCGATAGATGGCTCGATGACGTGTGGAACAAATGTTTCATTAGTGATTTTGTCACGATATTCTAAGTTTTTGCCGGAAGCGCGGGCGATGTTTTGTAAATCAAAATCGGTGCGGTAGGCTAGACCCATAAGCTCTTCTTGCCCGTTAGGATAGTCAAACATAAAATCAATAGTGCGTTTAGAATAATGTGCGCGATCTTCGGGGGCAACTTCGAGTTCGTGGATATTTTCTTTTGGTAAATTAATAACTTCTTCCAAAAATTCGTGTTGAAGTGAGCGCATATTTTCGAAATTTTCTTCCCAAGAATTTGGGTCGACAAAATATTCGATTTCCATTTGAGAGCACTCGCGGTCACGCAAAATAAAATCACGCGGGGAAATTTCATTGCGGAAGGCTTTGCCTTGTTGAGCGATACCAAACGGCAAATCCGGATAGAAGGTATCTAAAACATTTTTATAATTTACGAAAATACCTTGTGCGGTTTCTGGGCGAAGATAGGCGATATTTTTAGCGGCGACTTCGGAATCGTCGTCTGGCAAGACAGCGCCAACATGAGTAGAAAACATCATATTGAATTTGCGAATCGGCCCCCAATTTTCTTTACCGCAAACTGGGCATTTAGTATGAGTGTTTAAAAATTCTTCGGTTGTAACGGATTCATTGATGCCATCGGCGATTTTGTCGGCACGAAAACGAGATTTACATTCTTTACACTCAACAAGTGGGTCGGCAAAAGTAGCAGTGTGACCAGAAGCTTCCCAAGTTTTGGGGTTCATTAAAATAGCGGCATCAACGCCATACATATCTTCGCGATTGTCGACGAAAAATTGCCACCAAGCATCCATGATGTTTTTCTTTAATTTAACACCGAGCGGACCAAAATCCCAAGTACCGGCCATACCGCCGTAAATATCTGAGCCCGGAAAGATAAAGCCGCGGCGTTTACATAAACTTACTATATCTTCTATTTTAGTCATATGTATATTATAGCATGATACAATAGGTATATGGGAAAAAATAAAGATAAAAAGCCAGTAAAGGTAAAACGTATTCTGTATTATTTCTGGAAGGCTTTAATGCAGAATAAAATACGAACGTTTATTTTGGTTGTTTTGATTCCGATTTATATTTTCATTTCTTATATTTGGCTGCCTAGGGGAACTAGTGATATTATCGGTATGCTTTCGGAAGGTGAATTTGAAGTTGCGGCTTATGCTGGAGTTTTAATTTTTACTTTAGTGCCGAATTTAATAAATAATTTGTTTTTAATACGCGTGATAGATTGGCTAGATTGGTCGCTTGATGCTAAGGGTGGACGATATCTTTCGAATTTAGCATTTGAGGCGGTGATAAATCAGTCGATGACATTTCATTCAAATCATTTTTCGGGTTCTTTAACGAGTCAAGCGAACAAACTTTCGAATGCATTTATTGGACTCAAATCAAATTTTGTGTGGGATATGTATCCTTTGATTTTGATCGTGGTGTTTTCGATTATTTCGACTTTTATGGTTTGTCCGCCGTTTGCTGGGATATTGCTGGCTTTTGCGATTGCGTATGTGGTGGTGGCGACAGTTACTTTTTATAAAACTCGGAATGTTGATGCGGGTCTAGCTACGGCAGAAAATAAACAGACTGGACAGCTCGCGGATGCCGTAACAAATGTTTTGAGTGTAAAATCTTATGCGCGTGAGAAATTTGAAAAAAAGCGTTTCAAAAAATCTACGGATGCTACACATGATGCTACTTTTGGCGTGGCAAAAGTTTCGATGTGGCGAAATTTTTCCTTGGATCTGGTCGGGACAACAACTTTTATGATCGTTTTAATTTTAGTGATTATGAGCCATAATTTGTTTGGTGCAACTGTAGCGAATATGGTGTTTTTGTTTTCAGTTTCAAATACCATGCTTTCGCAAATTTGGCGAGTAAATCATATTTTGCGCTCTATCAATAATGCGCTTGGTAATGCGAATGAAATGGTGGAGATTTTAGATACGCCATATATTATAGATGATAAAAGTGATAAGGAATTGATTGTAAAAAATGCGTCGGTAGATTTTGAACACATCAAATTCCAACATGAGGAACAAAAAGAGCCGCTATTTAATGATTTTACTTTGTCGGTTCCGGCTGGGCAAAGTGTGGGGCTAGTTGGAGTTTCTGGCTCTGGAAAAACTACTTTGACTAAATTACTTTTGAGATTTGCGGATGTAAATGCGGGTGCGATTTTTGTGGATGGTGAAGATGTACGTGATGTCACGCAAAGGTCTTTAAGAAAAAATATCGCGTATGTGCCGCAGGAATCTTCGCTTTTTCATCGTTCGGTGTTTGAAAATATAGCGTATGGTAAAGTTGGTGCTACGAAAGAAGAAGTGGCGCGTGCGGCGAAATTGGCAAACGCAGACGATTTTATCCGTAAATTGCCAGAAGGTTATGAAACTATGGTGGGTGAGCGTGGTGTGAAATTGTCGGGTGGACAAAGACAGCGTATTGCAATTGCGCGAGCGATTTTAAAAGACGCGCCGATTTTGGTGCTAGATGAAGCGACTTCGGCGCTAGATTCTGAATCTGAAGCGTTAATTCAGGATGCTCTTAAGAATTTAATGAAAGATAGGACTTCTTTAGTGGTAGCGCATAGGTTATCTACGGTGGCAGGACTAGATAGAATTGTGGTTTTGAAAGAAGGGGAAATTATGGAAGAAGGAACACATCAAGAGCTACTAAAAAAGGGTGGGGAATATCAAAAACTCTGGTCTAGGCAGTCTGGCGCATTTTTGGACGAAGATTAATCGTCCCAGAAACTGTCGGAGCCTTTGGAGATTTCTAAATTGATTTTGCTGGTTTTGCCGGTGGCGTAGTTTTTGGCTTTTAATACTTTGGCGCCGATTTCGTCTTCGCCAATCACAATGCCACTCTTGGCGATTTTACTGGCGTAGGTGATTTTGTCGCCGAGTTTTTTGCTAGTCATTACTACGCTAACGCTGTAATCTTTTTTGCGTAAAATGTCGGCAACTTTCATAGATTCTTCGAGTTCGGATTCCGAGATAGGAACAACTGCAAAATCTAGTAAGTTTTGGGAGTTTTCTGGGAGCAAGTTTTCGGCGTTTAAAACATAGAATAAGCGGGTAAGGCCGATAGAGCCACCGACACCAGGGAAAGATTGGTCAGAAAAGAAGCCTGTGAGATTTTCGTAACGACCGCCGCCACAGACCGAGCCGATGTGTTTATATTCTGGCAGAATAAATTCAAAAACAGTGCCGGTGTAATAATCCAGCCCGCGAACGATTTTCATGTCGGCGATGATGTTGTCTTCAAAGCCGGTAGATTCGAGCAAATAGAGAACTTGGTCTAGTTCAGCAACTCCCTCGATGTACAATTCATTATCAATTTCTAGGTTATTTAATTCTTTGACTACAAACGAGCGCTCGCCATGCAGGTTAATAAAGGCGAGGATTTTTTTGATGGTGGGTTTGTCTAGACCAATTTCGGTTAAATCTAATTCGGTTTTTTCGGGCGTAACCTTTTCGGCGTGATCGACTATATTATATATATGTGGTGCTTTTTCTTCTAAATTTAGGGCCTCTAAAAGTCCGGAAAGGATTTTGCGGTTGTTGATGCGGGCGAGAACCGGAGTTTTGAGCCCAAAAGAATCAAAAGTAGAAAGTAGGGTAGAAATCACATCGGCGTCATAAGCAATAGGCAGATTATTGCGGCCGATAATATCGCAATCGCACTGATAAAATTCGCGGAAGCGGCCTTTTTGGGCGCGTTCGCCGCGGAAATTCAGCCCAATTTGTGAAACCTTAAAAGGGAAGTTTAAGTTGCTTTCGTGTTCCACTACATAGCGAGCGAGCGGAACGGTGTGGTCAAAGCGCAGGGCTTGGTCGGCCTCGTCGGTAGTTTCAGCGGTTTTAACGACCTTGTAGATTTGTTTTTCGGTGTCGCCGCCGGCTTTGGCTAAAAGAATCTCGGTGCGTTCAATAGAAGGAGTCTCGATGTTGAAAAAGCCATGGCTTTGGAAAGTTTTGGCGATACTAGATTTTAGATTATCAAAAACGATTTGTTCGTTTGGCAAAAGTTCTTGCATACCAGAAATTGGTGCAGTGTTGATTTTTTTCATAATACAATTATAGCATATTTTAATTAGGCTAGTGTCTAGAAAATAACTTGTGTTTTTTAGGAAATGGTTTATAATGAAAATAACATAAACACGTTGTTTATTTAGGATTTACATGTTGAAAATAAAAGAAGGTCAAGTTAAATTAAAATACGTAGGCTATGGGTTGGCTTTTTGTATTTTTGGTTTAATGGTTATCGCTGGCGCTCTATTTACATCTAATGTGCGGGGGGCGGAAATGTCTGTTGAAAAATCAGTATCTGCATTTGTGCCGGCTTCTTGCAGTATGAGTGGTTCAGGAATGAGCTCTCACGCGGCAATTATTGATAATGGTGTGCTTACTTCTGATATCGGTACAACTAGTTTTAGCGTGTCTTGTAATGATGCTAATGGTTTTGCGATTTATGCTGTGGGCTATAGTGGCGATGTTGAAGGTGATACCAAAATGCTTGGCGATAATGGGTCATATATTGACACTGGGACTGCTACAGCTGGCGACATTTCAAACTGGGCAATGAAAGTCACGCCAGGAGCGGGGGTTGTATCTGCGAATGGGTTTAATAATTATAGTGCTATACCGGCAAATTTTACTAGAGTAGTGGAAAAACAAGCTGATATTTCTTTAGGAACGGTGGTGTCGGCTACTTCTACTTATCAAGTTTATCCGTCGCTTTCTCAGCCAGCGGGGACTTACACAGGGCAGGTTAAATACACCTTGGTTCATCCAAGTATTTTGGAATGCCCGGAAGGATATAAACTTGAAGGTGGAGTGTGTAAAAAAGATTTATGCGCTGGACTAACAGCGGAATATATGCAGGATATCACTACTACAGATATCGAAGCTATGGAGACGGATGTTCAATGTCAACTTAAGGATAAAAGAGATAATAAAGTATATTGGGTATCTAAGCTTAAGGATGGTAAAGTCTGGATGACCCAAAACTTAGACTACGACCTTTCCGTCACTGCCAATAAATCTCTCAAAGTTGCTACTAGCGATGTTACAGAAGACAAAACTCTTACTATTACTTCTACTTGGGGATCTTCCTATACTGATTTATACTACAAAGCTGGCGCCGCACGATACTTACCAAATGGATCGGGCACTGCTACTAATATCACCTGCACTGCAGAAAATAACGGTGGAGAAAATTGTCACTACCATCTCGGAGATTACTATAATTGGACTTCTGCTGTTGCTGGCACTTATCCCACTACTACATATTATACTCAAGCTCCAAGTTCTATCTGTCCTAAAAGGTGGCGTTTACCGACTGCTCGTGAAGGTGATGCGATGGGTGATTTTAATAAATTAAATAATGCTTATGGCGGCAGTACTTCCTCGGATTCTACTTTGCGTGCTTCGCCTATTTACTTTGTACGCTCAGGTTATATTAATAAAGGATCGCTTTTTTATGACGGGTATGAGTGGCACTATTGGTCTTCGACGGTATATAATAGGAGTGGTAGTTTATCCCTGCAATTTCGTTTCAATAAAAGTAGTTCAAGAATAGACATAATAGGCGAGTATAGAGATATGGGCGGATCTGTTCGTTGTGTAGCTAGATAAAACTCCTAAATCATTGACAATAATAATTGCATGTACTATTATTAAATATAATACTTTTAGAGGTAATAATGTAAGGGGGGTAGCACATGGACAGAGATAAACTTGTCAAGAAAGCGGATGATTATCTAGCTTATCGTGGAACAGTTAGAGGGTTAGTTGAGGCTATGAAGGTAAAATCTTGCCAAAATATGGAGCCTGCTAAAGATATTGATTTACCAAAGATAACTTTGGAGAGATGGTATATCGATACTGCATCAGACTCAGAACAAGTGTCATCAAAAATTTACAAAAAATTTGTAAATTGGTGTCAAAAAGGCAAGGTGAAAAGTCCTTTCTGTTGTGGGTATGGTGACATGATTGTAATCGGTCAATATACCGACAGAGCTAAAAGGAAGATTAGAGTAATAGCTTCTTTGCGTTCAATTGAATTAGTCAGCACTTTAGGAGAAAAGACTTATGTTGCGGTGGTGTATTCTAGTGAATATACTAGTAACAGACCTTGTAAATTAATTTTAAAAGAAAGTTGTTATGTTCGGGTAGAACGTGACAGATGGAAATCACCTCTATAAGTAAAAATCCTCGGATTATCCGGGGATTTTTTTATAAGTAGCCTAAAAAATGGAGGTGCCTACCGGAATTGAACCGGTGTACGCGGTTTTGCAGACCGCTGCGTAACCACTCCGCCAAAGCACCTTGTGAGTTTATTATATCACGAATTAATTTTATACAAAAGTGCTAGAAATAAGATATCCGTAATATGCCGAGAAGATTACGAGCATTAGTAAACCTTCGATGCGGGTGATTTTGCGGTCTTTTAGAGTCATGAAATAGAGAATCACAACTGAGCCAAGCATGGCGATGATATCGACAATGTCGAAAGTGGCAGGTTTGACGGTGCCGAACATTAGAACTGGCAGAGCCATAACGATACAAATGTTGAAGATATTGCTGCCGACGATGTTGCCGATTACGAGTTCGCTTTCATTTTTTCTGGCGGCGGTGATGGTGGTGACGAGCTCTGGGAGCGAGGTGCCGAGCGCGACGATGGTGAGCGCGATGATACGATCCGACACGCCGATGGCAGCGGCGATGAGCGAGGCGTTGTCTACTACGAGTTTACTACCTAGCACGATGCCGGCTAGCCCAACGGCGGTTAAAATTAAGGATTTTTTAAGAGTGAAGGCTGGCTTTTCTTTGACGCGAGCCTTTTTGCTATCTTTGCGGGTTTTGCGCGTGGTGCGGATGACAAAATACATAAAAACTGCGAAAAAGACTAGGCAAATGATGGCATCGGCGCGCGAGATGGAGTTTTCGACTGCGCCGGTGGTGAAAGTATCTAGGAATAATACGATAAAAGCGATGGTGAGGAGCAATAGGAGGATGAGTTCTTTTTTGATGGTGGAGCGGTTGACGACGATAGGGCGAGCAAGTGCGCCGACACCGATTAAAAGTAGAATGTTGATGATGTTGCTGCCGATGACGTTGCCGATGAGCATGTCGGAGTTGCCGGAGGCGAGGGAAGAAACCGATACGGCGAATTCTGGCGCGCTGGTGCCAAAGGCCACGATGGTGAGGCCGATTAAGGTTTTTGAAACTTTGAAATTAAGCGCGGCGGATGAGGCGCCAGAAACCATCCAGTCGGCACCTTTGATTAAAATGATAAAGCCTACGATTAATAATATGATTTGTATAAGCATAACCATTATTATAATAGCACATTTTTGCGGAAAAATGATTTTTGTATAAAAAAATGGAAAAGTGTGGTATAATAATTGCATGTGCGAGCGTAGCTCAGTTGTTTAGAGCGCTTCCTTGCCAAGGAAGAGGTCGAGAGTTAGAGTCTCTTCGCTCGCACCATTTTTTATGCTCCAGAATTATTTATTTAACTGGCTAACTCTCGGACCTTCGGTGCACCTGCGTCGCCTCAAAAAAACTAAAGCTTGCTTTAGTTTTTTTATTCGGCTCCTCTGGTGCGACGCCCGCTTTGCTTGGTGCGACGTTTTTTTCGCTAAAGCGAAAAAACTAGGGCACCATCGTCGTCTCGGTAAAAAAAAGAGCAAGCTCATTTTTTGTCGGTTGTCTCCTCTGGTGCTCGCTAAGAGATTTGAACTCTTACACCAGTGAAGGTACTAGCACCTGAAGCTAGCGCGTCTACCAATTCCGCCAAGCGAGCACCTTATAATTATATCACGATTTGTTTTTTAAAATTAAAGTAAGAAATGATTAAAAAAGATAGGACTCGCCTATTCCGAGGCAAGTCCTATCTTAATACTTTGTATTATATCAAAATCATTTTTTAAATTCAACTATTTTTTTATTTTTGGTGATGATTTTAAGCCATTTTGCACCTTTAGATTTGTAAAATTGTTTTTCTAATTCTTGTAAACATTTCGTTTGATGTATTTTGATTCTATCTAAATCGATTATTACATTTGGCGATTGTTTTACCGCTTTTTTCAGGGTATTTTCCAAAAGCCACCTACCTTTTCCTTTTGGACTTTTCATTTCCCATTTTAAACTATTCATAATAATATCTGGCGTGTGGACTCCTTTTTTATTACTTTTTGGAATTAATTCTACGTCGATCCCTATTTCAGTAAATAATAAAATTGTTTTATACTCATGTTTTTCAAGAATTACGCCGTTGGGGATAATTTTGCCGTTTTTCATGCAGGGTATTATATATAGTTTGTTTTTATTTTTCAACCCCTGTGATATATTTACTAATTATATCATGATTTGGTGATAATGGTGCCGGAGTCACCAGACAAGGCAGACTCTAGATGTTCGATGTCTGTAATAATACCGACTTTACCGTTTTTAGCGGCGAAACTAATGGCGGCCTCAACTTTTGGCAACATTGACCCAGCTTTGAAATAGCCGAATTTGATAAGTTCCTTGATTTCGGCGATGGAAATTTTATGAAGAGGTTTTTCTTCAGGCGTGCCGAAATTGATATAAGCATTAGAGACTGCGGTAACTGAAACGAAAATGTCGGCGCCGGTGAGTTCAGCGAGTTTTTCAGCGGCGTAATCTTTATCAATCACGGCGTCAATACCTTTTAATTTTTTGAGAAGTTTGGTGCGATAAACCGGAATACCGCCACCGCCAGCGGCGATCACAACTACGCCATTTTCGGCGAGTTGCTTGATAGTATTTTTTTCAACAATATCGATCGGCTTTGGTGAGGCGACTACGCGGCGCCAACCACGACCAGCGTCCTCTTTAACCACCCAACCTTTTTCTTTGGCGAGTGCTTTGGCGTCTTTTTCGGAATAGAAAGCGCCGATAGGTTTGGTAGGATTTTTAAAGGCGGGATCTTTTTTATCTACTACAACTTGCGAAACAATAGTGGCAACTTTTTTATTTTTATTATTTTTAGTGAAAGCGTTGTCGATAGCTTGGGAAATCCAGTAGCCGATTTGGCCTTGACTCATAGCAACAGCGGTTTCGAGTGGCATGGCGGGAGCTTTATCGGTAGAAGCGGACTCTTCGTGAACTAAAATGTTGCCGACTTGCGGACCGTTACCGTGTGCTACAATGATATCGTATTTTTCAGAAAGTTTGGCGATAGTTTCGCCGACTGATTCGGCGATTTTTTTCTGAGCTTCGGCTGAAGCTTCGCCGTTTTTTTGTAAAGCGTTGCCACCAAGGGCAAGAACAATTCGTTTTTTCATAAAGTTATTATAGCACAAAATACTTGTGTTTAAAATTAGTTTGGTGTATAATAGCGTTATGGATGGGCATACATTAACTCACAAACAACCAAGTAGAAAAGATTTTTTGGATACGGCTGATTTTGATCAGTCTGAAATCTTGGATATTATTTATATTGCACAAACTGTGCGAGATTTTATTAAAAGCGGGGGATATTTAAATTCGCTATTCCATAAGAGTTTAGCGATGATTTTTGAGCAAAAGTCTACTAGGACGCGAGTTTCGTTTGAAGTGGCGATGGAGCAGCTTGGCGGGCACGCGTTGAATTTGGCGCCTGGCGCGATTCAGTTAGGTGGACATGAAACAATCGAGGACACCGCGCATGTAGTAGGTAGAATGTGCGATATTGTGATGTCGCGCGTAGATAAACATGAATCGATTGATGCTTTGGCGAAGTATTCCGCGGCGCCGGTTATTAATGGCATGAGCGAACGCGTGCACCCAACGCAAGGCATTGGCGACATGATTACAATTTTTGATCATTGGCCAGAAGGCAAAAAGGCTGAAGAAATCAAAGTAGTTTTTGCGGGCGATGGCACACAAGTTTGCAATACTCTTTGTGATATGGTTACCAAAATGGGTATGAATTTCGTGCATTATGGACCGACAGATAAACAAATTACGGACGAATTCTTCAATATTGGCGTAGAAAATGCGAAAAAATATGGTGGTTCGGCGTCGAGAACTGATGATCCGAGTTGCCTTGATGGTGCGGACTTTATTTATACGGATGTTTGGTATGGGCTTTACGATAAAGAGACGCCAAAAGAAGTTTACATGAAAGATTTTTACCCGAAATATCAAGTAAATGATGATATGAAAGCAGCGACGAACAATCCAAATGTGAAATTTATGCATTGTTTGCCGGCAAATAGAGGGGAAGAAATTACGGATTCGATACTTGATAGCGAAAATACAATTGCGTGGGATGAGGCCGAGAATCGTTTAACCGCGCAGAGAGCACTTTTGTTGCATTTTGGTGGCGTAGCGGATGCTACATTGCAATATATAACTAAACAAAAGGAGGCTAAATAATGCCAAAGAAAAAATATAAGTTCAGGCTGTTTTCAGCGGTGCTGGCAACTGTCTGTATAATTTTGGTGGTGGACGCAGTCGCGCCAACAGCATCAATCGGGCACTCACAGTATTTGTGGTGGGCGATTATGTTGATTGGGTTTTTTGTGCCATACGCGTTGATTTCCGCCGAACTTGGTACACAGTATCCGTCCGAAGGCGGTATGTATACCTGGATTAAAAAAGCCTTCGGTAAAAAATGGGCAGGGCGAGTAGCTTGGTTCTATTGGGTGAACTTCCCACTATGGATTGCATCACTTGCTGACCTTATCACTACACTTCTTATGCAAATGCTTGGTGTAGAAATGGATATTGTAACAGTTTTGATTATTCAAATTGTTTATATTGTCCTGGTGACAATACTTGGCATGCTAAGAATTTCGCAGTCTGACTGGGTGTCGAATGCCGGTGCGATTATTAAGATTTTGATCTTGGCTGCACTCGGTGCGCTTGGTTTCTACGTATTCTTTACACAAGGAACAGCAAATCCAGTAGAATCGTGGCACGATTTTGTCCCTCTACTTGCGGCAGATGGCGGAGTAGATTGGGCAGGCTTAGGCTTCGTGTCTCTTATTATCTTTAATATGCTCGGTTTCGAGGTCGTCGGTACATTTTACGATGATATGGATAAACCGAAAAAACAAATTCCAAAAGCAATTGCGCTTGGTGGTATTTTGATTGCAATTTTCTACATTTTGCCATCATTCGCACTTGGTGTAGGGATTCCGTTTGAAGAAATCTCAACAGACACTGGTCTTTTAGATGCTTGGACGATTTTAATGTCTAATGCTGGAATTTCACTAGCGGCGATTGAAGCTATTTTAGTAGTCGTGGGTGGTTTATTCATCGTAACATTGATTTCTAACATTTCGTCTTGGAGCTTTGGCGTTTATTCTGTAATCGCTTACGCTGCCGAGGATGGTATGTTCCCGAAATCTTGGAAAAAACGCAATAAAGATGGTGTGCCATATGTAGTGTCCATTTGGACCGGCATTGTATCGGTAATACTTGCAGTTATCGGTATTATATTGGCTTATGTATTCCCAGATTGGGAAGAAGGTCAGAACATGTTCTGGGCATTCTTCGATCTGTCACTAACATGTCTATTACTATCGTATGTACCAATGTTTGTGGCGTTTATCAAATTACATGGTAAAGGCAAACAAGTTAAAGATGGTTATTGGCTAAAAATTGGTCCAATATTTAGAATTTTGATGGGTATAGTGCCATTAGCATTACTCTTGGTCTCATTGTTCTTCACATTGATTCCAGAATTCAGCCAAGAAGCAATCGAAGGAAACATGACTCTTATCGTTTCTACAGTTGTATGTGTAGCGGTAGGTGAAGTGATGGTAATGAATATGAGTCGCAAAGATCGTGCAAAGAAATTAGCAGCGAAAAATAGAAGAGCGCTGAAAGCGAAAAAATAGAAAGGACAAAAATGAGATTACAATCTACACCGAAACAAGATGGGTTTTATATGCCGAGCGAACTCGCTCCACATAAATGCACATATTTACTTTGGCCGGAGCGCCCGGATAACTGGCGCCTCGGCGCCAAACCGGCGCAAATGGCTTTTAAGGCAGTGGTAGAAACAATTGCTAAATATGAGCCAGTAGTGTTGGGCGTAAACCAGTCGCAATATTCGCACGTTTTAGGTATGAATATGAAAAATGTACATGTAGTAGAAATTTCAAATAATGATTCGTGGATTCGTGATACTGGTGCTACTATGGTGGTAAACGGCAAAGGTGAAATGCGCGCTGTAGACTGGACTTTTAATGGTTATGGCGGTTTAGTGGATGGTATTTATTTCCCGTGGGATTTTGATGATATGATTGCTGCTAAAATGGCAAATATCGAAGGTGTAGATAGATATCGAACTGATGATTTTGTGCTTGAAGGTGGTTCAATTCATACTGACGGCGAGGGAACCTTGCTCGTAACTGAGGAAACTTTGCTTTCCGAAGGTCGTAACCCAGGTAAATCCAAGGAAGAAATCGAGGAAATGTTAAAGGAATATACTGGTGCGGAAAAAGTTTTGTGGTTGCCATATGGTATTTACAAAGATGAAGATACAAATGGACATGTAGATAATATGTGTCAGTTTGTAGCTCCGGGTAAAGTTGTATTGGCTTGGGAAGAGAATCCAGAAGATCCACAACACGAACGTTCGCAAGCGAACTTGGATTATTTGGAATCCGAAACCGATGCGAAGGGTCGCAAGTTGGAAGTTCATAAAATCCATGTACCAAACGTAATTACGATTACCAAAGAAGAGGCAACTTGGATTGACACAGTTGAAGGAACTTTCCCACGCAATGAGGGTGATCGTTTGCCGGCATCTTATCTAAACTATTACAACTGTAATGGTGCGGTAATTGTGCCAGTATTTGGTGATCCTCATGATGAGGAGGCGATCAAAACTTTGCAAGAGCTTTTGCCAGATCGTAAAGTTGAACCGATTTATGCACGTGAGATTTTGCTTGGTGGTGGAAATATCCATTGTATTACACAACAAGTTCCAAAAGCTTAAAAAATAAAAAACTAGCCTTTCGAGGCTAGTTTTTTTGTGATATAATAAGCTTATGGATAAACTGCAGTTTGATGGGCCTGTAGTGCTCGCGATTTTGGATGGGGTAGGCTTGGCGCCGGATGGGCTAGGTAATGCTGTAAGTAAAGCGCGAACTAAATTTTTAGGGCAAGCATCGCAAGATTATTTACATTTATCGCTCGAAGCTTCGGGTGAATTTGTGGGGCTACTTAATGGGCAAGTTGGAAATTCCGAAGTTGGGCATAATACAATGGGTTCTGGGCAAATTGTTAAACGAGGGATTGCAAGGTTTAATGAAGCGTTCGAAACAGGCGAAGTTTTTAACAATGCTGCTTGGCACGAAGCGACCAAACGCAGAACTTTGCATTTTGCGGGAATTTTTTCAGATGGTGGTGTACATAGCCACAACGATCATTTAAAGCAAATGATTAAGCAGGCTTATACGGATGGTGTGCGTAGAATTCGTGTACATGCAATGCTTGACGGGCGTGATGTTCCACCACAATCGGCTGAAAAATATATTCAAGAATTTGAAGATTTTGCTAAACAATTTGATGGTTTAGACATTAAAATTGCTTCGGCGGGTGGGAGGATGACCACGACTTCGGATCGTTATGAAAATGATTGGCAAATGGTAAAACGTGGATTTGACATGATGATGCATGGGCAGGCTGACTTGCAATTCGGCTCGGCGATGGAAGCAATCGAAAGTATGCGAGAAAAAAGCCCAGAAATTCAGGATCAATATATTCCAGCATTTGTAATTGTGGACGAAAATGGCCCGGTGGGCAAGATCGAAAAGGGTGATGCGTTGATTTATTATGATTTTCGTAAAGACCGAGCAATTGAAATTGCGATGGCGTTTACTTATTATGATTTTCCGTATTTTGATCGTGGCGAGTATTCACCGGATGATGTGTATTTTATAGGAATGACGGAATATAATACCGATACACATGTGCCAGAGCATCGTTTAGTAGAAATGATAAAACCTAAAGAAACTTTGAACCAGTTTTTGGGTGAGCGAGGAATTTCGCAACTTGCGATTTCGGAAACGGTGAAATTTGGGCATATAACTTACTATTTTGATGGTGATAGTTATGAAAAAATGCCAAACGAAGAATTTATAGAAATTAAATCTTATAAACAACCGTTTGAGACGCGTCCATGGATGAAAACAGCCGAAATTACTGATAAAGTTTTAGAGAACTTGGATAAATATAAATTTGTGCGTTTAAATTATCCTGGCGGTGATATGGTGGGGCATACAGCGAATATGGAAGCGACGATTGTAGCAATGGAAGCGATTGATTTGAGCCTGGCACGAATTTTTGAAAAAGTAAAAGAACTTGGCGGGGTGTTAGTGATTGTGGCAGACCATGGTAACGCAGAGGAGTTGATAGACGTGAATGGTAATCCTAAAACTGCACATACGACTAATCGAGTACCATGTATATTCTGTGATGAGACTTTGAATAAGAATAAATATAGATTGGCTGGAATTCCGACTCCTGGTTTGGCAAATTTAACTTCTACGATAGCGGTGCTGCTCGGGCAGAATGATTATCCAGAGTCTTGGCAAAAACCATTAATAACCGTGATATAATATAGATATGGTTAATTTCTTTCGTAATCATAAAGTAATAAGCGGGGTAATTTTAGTCAACGTGATTGCGGTGATTTGCTTGGTGGTGGCGATTATTATTCACAATAATAAAACTGCGACAATTGATATTGTGGTGGCGCCAAATGATGCAAAAATTTTAATAAATGGGCAGAGCTATAATAATTATTCTTCGGTAGATCTTTTACCGGGGAATTATAAGGCAGAAATTTCAATGGACGGGATGCAAACGCGTACAGTTGATTTTAGTTTAGGGGATGGTGCTTTTTATCGTTTGTATGCTTATTTGTTAGATGATAGTGGGAGTTTTAAATATTATAATACTAGACCGGACGAAGTAGGTATTTTAGAAACAATTATGGAATTTAATACTGACGATAGGGAGTTGAGCGGATACGTAGAGAAGTTTAACCGAGTCTATGGGATTTTGGATGTGTTGCCGTTATATCGAAGTGGTGAAGGCGGTGTCTATATAGAACAGGCGGGAACTGGCTATGATGACGATAATAATATGGTTATAGATACTTCGAATTGCGACGAGATTGTTTGCCTAGAAGTTTATGGCAATAATAAAGAATTGGCAAATAAATTAATTACGGAAGCTGGTTATAATCCGGATGATTACACCATTAATTATGGGGGTGATGTATAATGAAGATTAAAAAATGTAATTATGTTGAACTGTTTACTTTCTTGGCTTTTATAACATTGGGTTTTTTCTTGCACTTTTGTAATTACGATAATTCGGTATTTGCTCTAACAGAGTATGAGGAAAATTTTTTCGCACAGAATGATAATTTATTCTATGAACCATGTGAAGATGGCGGTGATAGTACTGGTGATGGGACAATAAAAATTTCTGGTGATACACCAGAGGAAAAGGTTTGGAGTGGCTTAACTAGTTTTTTGTCTGAGGAACAAGCTGCTGGGATAATGGGTAATATTGGTGGTAGAGAAAATACTACTTTTGGACCAACTATTCGAGAACATGGACAAACCGGCAACTTATATGAAAGAGGGGTTCAATTGGGATATGGCTTAATCCAATGGTCTTTTGGTCGCAGAGTAGATTTATTAAAATATATCGAAAAGAAAGATTCTTCGTTGACTGAATATTTGGAAAATGATGAATATATTTTATCTGGCAAAGATTTTATCGCAAAGGTAGGACATGATGTTGCTAATAAAATATATATGTATGAAATTGAATTTTTAAAACATGAATTAGATACTAACAAAACATATAATGGTTATTATAAAGTGACTGGTGATTATAGTGGGGCGGCGACATGGTTTTGTAAAAATATAGAAGTTCCTCAAGGTTATGATTCTGGTGAATGCGAGGGTGCACCGCGGGTTACTAAAGCTAAAGAGTATTACGAAAAATTTGCTGGAAAGACCATTGTAGGAAATGGTGAAAAGTCTGCTGGATCTGGTATATCTACTAAAACTTTAACTTCTAGCGTGCATGATAAAGCTTGGGAATTAGCAAATCAAACTAAAGAGCAGGCTTTTAATGGTCCTACGGCAGAATATACAGATGCAATTAAATCGGTTGGAGGCGATACTGGCGGTGGCGATAAGTGGGCTAGAGAAGGCATGAGTTGTGATATGTTTGTAGCAACTGTACTTAAGGCTTCTGGCGTAGATAATGAAGTGCCATGGGGTGCGGTTGGTAAACAAGCGGAGTATTTTGCCAGTCATCCAGAGATATACAAAGAAGTAGAGGGTGACCCGACCGACTCTAATACTTATCAGCCGGGAGACATTCGCATTAAAGGTACGAGCCATATAGAAATATTTGGACAGAAAGACGGCGAAAATTATATATTAGCTGCATCTCATCCAGATCTTAATAAAAAAGGAGAGGTTGTAAAATCAGGGCGTTATGCCGGCTATCAAGAATTTTATAGTGAGGGTAAAAATTATAAAATTTATCGTACTGCAGGTAAATCTACGTGTGAAGGCCAAGGTAACAACAATATTGCGCAAACTGCGCTTGACCTTGCTTGGCCAATAGGCACGTCTTCTAGTAAATACAAATATCCTGGAGGATCGGCAACCGATGAATATTTAAAGGCTGCTAAAAAGACGAAAGTGAAATATGAAGGAGAAGATGGCACGGATTGTAGTTATTTTGTAGAAACCGTAGCTCGTTATTCTGGAGCCGATGAAAGTTTTGATGCTGATGCAACAGATGATTATGCAAAAAATTCTTCTGAATGGGAAGTTATAGAATGGGATAAGAATGATTGGGATAAGGGTGAACAAATAGAGTCGGGAGACATAATTCATTGCCATAAACAAGGGAATGCCCCGGGAAATTATAACCAGCATTTTTATATTCTTGTGGAACAAGATGGGGAACTTGTAAGGGTAGATGCTTCTAGAGGTAGTAAGTATGGTTTAGTTTCCAAAGATTTTCATTATAAACACGCAGGGAGTTGTGTAAAACAATATATTATACGTAGTAAAAATGCAAAAAATACTGTGAAAGATTCTGGCGGCGGAGATTCTTCTTTAACTGCGAGTGCAAGTAAAATAAATGAATTAGCAGTGGAGTATGCATGGCCAAAAGGCGATGATACATACAAATCTAGGGCAAATAATGCATTTAAAGAGGCAATTGATTCAATTACGTCGCATCAAGGTGCTGACGGTTGGGATCATGGAAAAAGTTGTGTAGTTTTTGCACGTACAGTCCTTATTAAAGCTGGTGCGTTAAAATCCAAAAAAGTAGTAATAGATGTGGAACCTACCAGACAGCAAATAATTAGGCAGGGGAATTTTAAAGAAATTATACCTAAAAATCCAAAGGATCCCGACGAATATCAACCTGGAGACGCGGTCTTTTATTGGAGTAACGAAAAGGGTAGAACTTCACATGTAGCAATAGCAGTTGAGATAGATGGTAAGATGTACCTTTCTCAAGCTAGTTATAAAACTGCTTTCGGTCATATTTCTAAATTTAGCGCATATAAAGATAAGACATATATCTATCGCTATAAGTACGCTGGTGATGATTGTGACCCTTGTCCTGATGAAGAGAACAATGGTAATGGGGAATTAAAAGATGGCGGGTATACTTCAGCGAAGGAAGCAAATGAAGCTGTAATGAAAGAATATAAAAGCTTGAATAATAGCGAGGCTAAAAGTAAGTATCACATAGATACTGGCTGTGATGGTATTTTAATAAAAAATTGTCCTTCTTTTGTTAAATATTTTGTTAATAAATACACTAGTGTTACTTGGACTGGTGCTACTGGTAATGGTAGTCAAACGGCTGATATTCTTGCAAAAGAATATAACTTAGAGTCAAGCAAAACGCCAAAAGTCTACGCTGTATTTAGTGTTGCGTCTGGTATTACTATGTGCGGGTCTGTTAAATGTGGACATACGGGGGTAGTTTTAGGTATAAATAAGGCGGCAAACAAAATAATTATTGGTGAGGCTGGTTGTAGTTCTAGTTTAAGTTGGATTGGTGCACATGAGTATGATTTAAGTAAATTTAGCGACGGTTCTTATACATATGCTTATTTAGACTCAATCTTGAAAAGTGGAGGATTAAAGTAATGAACGCCGTAAAAATGTTATTTAATAATTTGACAAAGCCACAAAGAATAGGTTTATTATTTGTTTTGCAATTTTTGGTCGTGATAATGATTGTTTCTGTTATCTTTTTATCTTTTTCTGATAAAGAGCACGTTGAAATGTCTAATGAAAACGGTATTCTTAGCCAGGTGCCAGATGATATACTTGATAATTTTAAAGAAACTCTTTGGGGGGTGATAAAAAAGAATCAAGATGTAGACAAGAGCGTGGTTGACGATATTGTCATTCGTGAGGATTCTTACAAAGAAATAGTTGAGGAAGAGTCAAAATCAATTAATTTTCTTATTGATATAGATTCTGTGAAACAGACTTATGTAATATCTATAGGATGGGATACTGGTTCAGAAGGCGATGATACAAGTGGAATAAATATAGGATGTCCACCAATTTCACAAATGAAATATAAAGAGACATTTTGCCAGGGGATGTATGATAATACCAATTCTTTTAGTTTATATTTCCCACATGTATTATATGGTAAAAGTAACGGTGAGGAAAAAGAGTGCGGTGTGATGGGTTATGAGTGTGAAGATGATTACGAGGATGAAGATGATATTGACGAATATAAATATGATACCGGTATGCTATATCATATTGATGGAGATGAATATACTAAAACTATTATAATTGAGAGTTCGAATTGCAATGTAGAAGAATATAACCAAAAAGCTTTAGATTATTTAAAGAATTATACGCCGTTTTATAATAATTCAGAATATATTATTAAATATAAAATTAATAATACAGATGTAATTTGCGGGAGGTCGTAGGATGGAAGAACAATCAAAATTCAAAACTTTAATTAATAATTTAACACCTGGCCAACGAATAGGGGTAATTTTAGTAGTTGTGATTTTTGTTTTGATTATTATATTTGGAATTATTTTTATACCTAATAATAAAAGTGCTGGTGATACGGATAATTCGAATTCTGGTGACAATTTTGGTATGGCTGGTGGAGATGGAAATCTCAATGGGGGCGATGGTGATAGTGAAAATGGTGGTGGCGATAATGGTGGCGATAACGATGAGAGCGTTGATAGCGCGAATAATTATGTAGATCCAGAGTCCACGCCGATTGCAGGGGGGGATTATAATGATATTGGTACTTACTTGCCACATGCAATGTTTGCGGAAGAATCAGATTATGTAAACGCACGTTACTTTGTTGATATTTATGATGACGAAAATCCAAATATAATTTATATAGCATACTCTGATTGTGATCCTAATGCCAAAGCTTTAGCTGATGAATATTTAAATACTATACCGGTTGACCTATTAAGTAAATATACTATAGAATATGGTGAATTTTCTGAGGATGCTTATTGTCCAGAATAGTTTAAATTTGAATTAAATTTAGGAATTCTGATTCGCTGATTTGCGGAATGTTTAATTTTGCAGCTTTTTCGGTCTTGGATTTCCCCGGGTTTTTGCCCGTAATAAGTGCGGTGGTGTTTTTGGTAACCGAGCTAGTAACGGTGGCGCCGAGTGAGCGAAGTTTATCTTCGGCGGTTTCACGGTCCATGGATTCTAAAGTGCCGGTGACTACATAAGATTTATTTTCTAGTGGTTGGTTTTGACTAGATTTTGCGATAGGTTTAACGCCAAGTTCTTGTAAATCCGCTAATAATTTTATATTATCTTCGTCGGTAAACCAAGCAAGAATGGATTCGGCAACTACCTCGCCGATGTCGCTGATTTTTAATAAATCATCTTCGGTGGCGTTTTGTAAATTTTCGAGAGTTTGAAATTTTTTGGCAAGAGTATTAGCGGTTTGAGCACCGACATGGCGAATGCCAAGTGCGGTGATGAATTTGGCTAGGCTTGGAGTTTTAGAATTTTCGATGGCAGTGATTAAGTTATCAGCAGACAAGTCGCCAAATCTTTCTAATTTTTTTATGTCGGATTTTTTCAAGCGATATAAATCTGCGATGCTGGAAACTAAGTTGGATTCGACTAAGGCAATGACGTTTTTTTCGCCTAAGCCTTCGATGTTAAGAGCAGATTTAGAAGCGTAATATTCGATAGCGCGTTTTAAAATCAAACTAGATGAAGCACCTTTGACGCGGTAAACTACTTCGCCGGCTGGGCGTTCAAATTCAAGCTCTGGATATTGAGATTTTAGGGCATCTTCATAATTAAAAGCTATAGTATTTTCTGGGCGCAAATCTTTTAAAACTTCTTTAATCTGTGGAATAATATCGCCGGCTTTATAAATGATAACGGTATCGCCAACGCGGACATCTAAGCGAGCGATTTCGTCGGCATTATGTAAAGAGGCGTGGCGAACGGTGGTGCCAGCTACAACTACTGGGTCTAAAATAGCGACTGGCGTGGCAGCGCCAGTGCGACCAATAGAAATTACAATATCGCGAACTTTAGTAGTGGATTCTTCGGCAGGGAATTTAAAAGCAACGGCGCCACGGGGAGTTTTGCCAACAATGCCAAGCTTATCGTAGATTTTGCGATCGTTGATTTTGATTACCATACCATCGGTATTAAACGGCAAAGTTTTGCGATATTCGTCTAAATTGGTAATATATTTAAACATTTTGGATTTGTCGGTAAAAATTTTATCTTCGTTTGAGGTTTGGAAGCCGAGCTTACGTAAAAATTCGTAAGCTTTTTTATGGGTTTCGAGGTTTGGCGTAACCAAATCGTAAGCAATAAATTTAAGCGGGCGACTAGCAGCGATTTTAGGATCAAGTTGGCGAATAGAGCCAGCAGCTAAATTGCGTGGATTAGCAAATTCTGGCAAGCCATTTTTAACTTGATTCTGATTTAACTTATCAAAATCTTTTTTAAATATCACAATTTCACCGCGGACTTCAATTTCGGGTTCTAGGGTTTCGATTTTTAGTGGAATGTTTTGAATGGTGCGGATATTCATAGTGATGTCTTCGCCAGTAAAACCATCGCCGCGCGTGACGGCTTGATAAAGCAAGCCGTTTTTGTATTTAATAGCGCAGGCCAAACCGTCCATTTTAATATCGGTGAAAAATTCTGTGATTTTGCCACTAGAAATTAATTTTTCGTTTCTAGAAATCCAGTCGTTGATTTCGGATTCAGAAAATACGTCGGCTAGACTAATCATGCGCTTCTCATGTGTGATTTTGGCAAATTTGTCTAAAGGTTTACCGGCGACGCGTTGAGTAGGAGAATCTGGCGTAATAAGTTCTGGAAATTCTGATTCTAAAAGTGAAAGTTCATGTTTTAGGGAATCGGCGGCAGCCTCGCTCATAATTGATTCATCTAAAACGTGATAATGATAGCGATATTCATCAATTAATTTGCGAAGTTTTTTAATTCGGCTTTCAGCTTCATTCTTCTTCATAATTTAACATCCATCTATAATACAAATATAAATATGTGGTAATGTAAATAAAAGTGAAACAAGTCATAATATTTAAACAAATTGGAATAAATGGAATGCCAGATGTCCACTCGTAAGTTTTCATCCAAAAATCAAATAAGATAAGTGGCATCATAACAATAAACCATACAATAGCAATTACAATAATTAGAGCAACAAGACGTAAGATAAATTTAACACGGCGACCGATCATAAGCTCAGAAGATGCGCGCAGAGCTTGCATTGGGTAAAGTCCTGGTGCGGAAACGGCGACAAAAGCTATCAGCGAGCTGGATAACAAATATCCTGAAATTAAAATCATTGCGGCGGCAAAAATAAAGAAAACTAGAGCGTAAAATGGAGTGGCGAGAAATTCTGTTTGAACGGCGGCGGAATAAGCGATAATCAAAAGAAAAATCGGGATGCATTGAATAACCGCGACTACAAAAATTAAAAATGATGAAATAAGCGGAGTCATAGCGTTGTAAAGACCGTCGCGGAGTTTAACTTTTTTATTAGCTAAACGATGGCGTAATAAGAAAATTGTGACGAGCCAAACAATCATAAAACTCAAAACTGCAAAAACGGTGGCAGTTTCGGTGGACTCTTCGGACAGCCCACCGGTAGTAACGGTAGAAATTAAAGTTAGACCGGCTTTAGCGACGGCGCCGATATCTCCGCCGGCAACGGATTCGCTACTTGTATCTAAGACATCTTGAAATTGTTGATAGTTAGACTCGCTCATGAGCCCGATAAATATGACATTAAAGGTTACAACTATAATAAGTAAAGGTAAAAACAATTTCCAGTTTTTAAAAATGATTTTGAAGCTAGCAAAAACATGGTGCATAATGCCAGGTGTGGGAGTTTCGCGGCGAACGTAATCTTCGCGGTAAGAACGCTTGAACGATTTATGGAAAAAAGGTGATTTAGTTTTTTTGAAGCGTGCAAAAAAGGTTTTAATAGAACTTTTGCTGGATTTTTTAGTGGATTCCTTTGCAGATTTAGAAGGTTTTTTTGCCATGTTCTAGCCTTTCAATGCGTTTTTCAAGTGGGGGATGAGAACTGAATAAATTATTGAAAAAACCTTTGCGCAATGGATTTGTGATATACATGGCTTCCATGGCGGTATTTTGGCTATGCATAGGCTGAGTATGAATTTGCAATTTTTTAAGAGCGCCGATCATACCTTCTGGATAGCGTGTAATATTAACAGCGGAAGCATCGGCTAAATATTCGCGCTGACGCGAGACTCCCATTTGCGCGATAGCGGCGACAATCGGAGACAATATAGCAGCAACAATAATTAAAAGATATGCGATTGGGCTTCCCTCGTTATCGCGTTGGCGATTACCGAAAAACATCATACGAAAAGCTAAATCGGAAATTAAACCAATTACACAAACTAAGCCAAAAACTACCAGAGAAACACGAATGTCATAATTTTTAATATGAGACATTTCGTGCGCCATAACTGCAGTAAGTTCTTTATCATCCATAATATCGATGAGGCCCGTGGTAGCAGCAACCGAAGCATGCTGCGGGTCGCGACCGGTAGCAAAAGCGTTTGGGGCTTTATCCTCTATGATATAAACTTTTGGCATAGGTAAGCCAGTAGTAATAGATAAATTTTCGACGATGTTATAAAATCTAGGATTATCTTTTTTCTCGATTTGTTTAGCCCCAACGATTGCCATAGCTTCGCGGCTGGCAGCAAAGTATTGGACTAGCGCATAGATTAATGCTATCATTACCGTCCAGACGGCGATGAATGGATCGTTGTAGGCGTAAGCAAATAAAGCGGCAATTGCGCCAATTAAAATCATAAAACCCAGTATAATAAATATGGTTTTTCGTTTATTCTCGGCAATTTGCTTATACATTTTTAGAACTTAACTTTTGGTGCTTCTTTGATGGATTCTTTTTCGCTTTCGGCAACATCGTAGTAATCACGAGTTTTGAAATGACCAACCATATTGTTTAATACATTATATGGGAACATTTTAACTTTAGTGTTGAGTTCCTTGGCGCCGTTATTGTAAAAACGGCGAGCAGCTTGGATTTTGTCTTCAGTGTCTTGCAATTGTTGTTGAAGTTCTTTGAAATTTTCACTAGCTTTAAGTTCTGGATAAGATTCGGCAATGGCGAAAACTTTGGAAAGTGCGCCTTCTAGGGATTTTTCAGCTTCAGCAGTAGATTTAACTGATTTAGCATTTAGGACTGCGCTACGTGCAGCAGTGACATTTTCGAAAGCGGTTTTTTCGTGAGTGGCGTAACCTTTGACAGTTTCGACTAAATTCGGAATTAAATCGGCGCGGTATTTAAGTTGGACGGTGATGTCGCTCCAAGCTTCGTTAACGCGTTCGTTTAATTTTACTAAACTGTTGTAGGTGCTCCATAATAGGATAACCAGTACTACAATTATAATTATACAAATAATTAATGGTGTCATTTTTTCTCCTTTTTATATAACCATTATAACATAGTTTTGTTTTTTTTATGATACAATATATATTATATGGAGAGAGGTAATTATGTTAAAAATTAAGAAGCAAAAACGTGATCCATTTGTTCCGCCGATTAGCATTTCGGCTCTCTTTAATCTTTCGAGCTTTAGACATTGGCAGGACGTGGTGGCTAATCAAAAAGAGCAAAATTTTACGCGTAAGGAATTAAAGCGTGATCGTAAAATTTTAGCAAAAGCATTTTTAGGACTAGGGGTTAAATCTGGTGATATTATTACGGTAGCAACGGGTCGTTCAATGTATCAAAATGTGCTGATTTTTATGGCGGCAAATAAAATCGGTGCTACGGTAGCTTTTTTGGATGAAAAAACTCCGCGCGATACGCTTTTACATTATCTAGAAGAATTTGATAGCTCGTTATTTATAGTTTTCAAGAAAACGCCAGGTAAAATTAAAGAATTAAAAAAAGATGCGAAAACTGTGAAAAATATAATAAATCTAGATGCTAATTTTGATGAGAAAAATTTTGACAATACGGTTCTAGAAACTTTTATGGTAGGAAAGAAGCCGATCATAAAGATAGCAGAAGAATATAAAGGAAAAGTACCAAAAAATATTTTCGCGGCAAAAAAGGAGGCATTAATTTCGTTTACGTCTGGTTCTACTTCTGGGCCGAAGCCAATGGTTTTTACAAATAAAAGTTTAATTGCATCGGCGATTTATTCGAAGGTAGCTTCGAATGTAAAAATGTGGGATAAAGAGTTACATACTTGGATGAGTTATGTAAAATTAGATTGCCCTTATGGCCTAGTCGTGTCGGTGCTTGCGCCAATTTTAGGCGGTGGAGAAGTGATTTTAACGCCAGATATTAATGATGATAATTTAAGTTATTATATTGGTAAGAATCCGAATACGATATTTGGAATTCCGCCACTTCTTGAGGTTTTGCCAGAAGTTTTGGATAACAAAACTGATATTTCTAATTTAAAAATGTTTGCATCGGGCGGTGAACGCTTAGAAAAGTCGGCATCACTTGCGGCGATTGAATTTTTTAAATCGCGTGGAATTAAAAATATCAAAATTAGCAATGGTTATGGTGTAGGTGAAGCTCTTGGCTTGATTTCTACTGCAGTAGGGACGGCGGCTTATAATCCAGATTCGGTGGGGCGAATCCCGGCGGGAGTAAAAGTAATGGTACTGGATTCTGAAACTGGTGAAGAACTTGGGTTTTCGAAAACTGGGATTTTGTATGCTAGTGGTAAACATATCTTGAGTCGTTATTTTAACCGTCCGGAGTTGACTGAGGAAAAAATCATAAAATCTCGAGGCAGGAGATTTGTCAAAACTGGCGATTTGGCATATGTCTCGGAGACTGGGTATATTACTTTAGTAGGTCGTGCGACATTTTTTATTAATAATTTGCCAGCAAAAGTTTATTACGAAGTGGTGCGTGCGGCGGTTTCGAAATCTGATTTAGTAAAAAAATGTTATGTGGTAAAGGGCCCAGACAAAAAATTGAAGTTGGCTTCTTACGCATTTGTGGTGTTAAAAGATGGGGTACCAAAAAATAGCGAAACGCGACGTGAAATTATGAAAACTGTCTCGAGTCCATTTAATCTAGGCAAACGCAGGATTACTTTGAAATCATACGAGATTCCACATAAAATTGTTTTCTTAGATGATTTACCTTTAACACGTGCGGATAAAACTGATTTTCGTAAATTAGAGCAGATGGCGAAAGAAATGCAATAATTTGTATATCTAACTTTCAGTTGCCGAGGATTACTCGGCAACTGATTTTTTTGTCTCTGTTTTATTTGCCACAAACTACATTGTTGGCGTGGAGCCAGCCTTCGACGGAGCCGCCATCCAAATATTCGCCGGCGGTTGGGGCGACACGAATTGTGCCACCGTTTTTGATATATTCATCGATTGGGTCGGTGACCATGTATTCTTGGTCTTTTGGACCAAAATCGTGGTTGTTCACGTACTCGACGATTTTTTGTAATAAGTCTGGCGTCATGACATATTTAGAAACATTGATTAAATTGGATGGTGCGGCTTCTGGCGTAGGTTTTTCGACCACGCCGGTTAATTTACCATCATTAGTAGAAAGTACGCCGTATTTAGAGACTTTTTCTGGTGCGATTTCTACGCCTAGGATGGCTGATTCGTTGTCTTTGGCAGCGTTGATTAGAACCTCGGCAGCAGATTCGCCATTTGGATTCCAAATAAAATCATCGCCCATAAAAACTAGAACTGGTTCGTTTATATTATATTCTTCAACTACCATGGCGATAGGAACAGCGGTGCCGTATTTACCAGAAGGGTCTTGGACGGTGTAATGGATAGTAACATCATCTGGTAAGGTTTTAGCGAGAGCCAATCTGTCTGATTTGCCACGATCTTCTAAATATTGGTTAAGAGCAAGATTATCTTTGTAGAATTCTTGGACTTGGCAAGGTTCAACGTTAGAAATTACCATGTAAATATCTTTGACGCCAGCTTTTATTAAATCTTGCACGGAATAATCTACAAGTGGACGATTACCAACTGGGAGCATGGATTTTTCAATAATTTTAGTGATCGGTAGTCTTCTGGTGCCCCATCCAGCGACTGGGATAATTGCTTTCGTTATCATAATGTCATTATTATAGCATAAAAATAAAAAAATGAGGATGCTCCGTATCTCACCTGTAATTTTTCATAAAAAAAATCGCTAGCAGTTGCTTCGCAACTTTCTTATTCTCAAATTATATTAAAATAAAATGAATTTTATTTTAATATAATTTGAGAATAAGGTCACTATGTGACTGCTAGCGATTTTGTTTTACTCAAAATCTTGGTGAGTCGGGAGGGGCTCGAACCCTCGACACCGGGCTTAAAAGGCCCGTGCTCTAACCAGCTGAGCTACCGACCCAAATTATTAATTTGACTGTGGTGGGCGATACAGGAGTCGAACCTGTGACCTCGTCTACGTCAAAGACGCGCTCTAGCCAACTGAGCTAACCGCCCAGAACAAATTGACTTTGGTAGGGTTTTATTTAGCTACTTCTCATATTATACCACAGATTTTAAAAAACATCCCCACTTTTTTGTGGCTCCGCTCGCGAAGTAACGGATACCAAGCTTCTTTGATACAAACAATTTATTGCGAGTATCAATACTTGGTGGCTCCGACTGGACTTGAACCAGTGACACAAGGCTCTTCAGGCCTCTGCTCTACCAACTGAGCTACAGAGCCGATACATGCATTATATCATAGTCTCTGAGTTTAGCCAACAAAAATCCCCGCTTTTTGCGGGGACTTTTTTATTTCTTCTTGGTATTTTCGGCGATATCGCGAGTGTTGCGCCAAATCATGACAAACATAATGAGTGCTTCATAAACCAATCGAGTAGCAATTGGGCCGAATATTAGAAGCATAAAGAAGGTAATTACACCTCCGGCGCCCATAGATAAGAACGAAAATGAGAACAGAATGATGAAAATTGTAGCAAAATAGTAGACAATTTTGAGGATAGGCTCAATCCACATGATTTTGAAGCTGAGAAAATTTTTGAGCCAGAGAGCAAATTTGCTTTTTGGCTGCTCTGGTTTTTTGACAAAGAGAAAATAGGTCAAAATTCCACCTACAATGGCGATTATTATTGCAATGAGACACCATGCGGCGGCTCCATCACTCATGGTGACGGTGTTGTTGGTATGAGATACATCATAGTTTGATGTATTCCAAAGTTGTTGATATTCGTAATCAGACATATTCCTCCTTATTTATAAAGTAATTTTACCATAAATGTTTTTATTTTTGTCAAAAAACTATATAATATAGTTATGAATAGAGTGCCACTTGCGGAAAGAATGAGGCCGCAGAAATTGTCTGAAGTAGTGGGGCAAGACGAAATTATTGGTAAGGGTAAGATTTTGACGGAAATTGTACGGAAAAAGGAACCGACAAATTTGATTTTTTGGGGGCCGCCTGGGACTGGCAAAACTACTCTTGCGCGGATTTTAGCAAAAGAATTTACGGCGGATTTTGTAGAAATTTCGGCGGTAACAGCTAATAAAAAAGACGTAGAAGAGGTAATTTCGCGTGCCAAAACTAATTGGAATTTGAAAATTCGTACGGTTCTTTTTGTAGATGAAATTCATCGTTTTAACAAAGCACAACAAGATGCGTTTTTGCCGCATGTGGAAAGTGGTTTAATAACTCTAATTGGCGCGACGACGGAAAATCCGAGTTTTGAGGTGATTGCACCTTTGCTTTCACGTTCGCGTGTAGTAGTAGTGCAGCCTTTGGCAAAAAGTGATATTTTGAAAGTTTTGAAAAAAGCCGTAAAAGTAGAAAATGGGGAAATAGATAAAGAAGCGCTAGATTATTTAGCAGAATTATCAAGTGGTGATGCAAGAAGTGCTTTAGGTGATTTGGAATTAGCTTTGTCTCTTAATAAAAAAGTGGATAAAAATACAGTGATTGAGGCGGCGGGGAAAAAGTTGCCCGGCTATGATAAAAAAGGCGATAAACACTATGATACAATCTCGGCATTTATTAAGTCGATGCGGGGATCAGACGCAGATGCGGCGCTTTATTATTTGGCGCGAATGGTAGAAGCTGGGGAAGATCCGAAATTTATCGCACGAAGAATGGTAATTTTTGCAAGTGAAGATATTGGGCTTGCTGGGAATGGAGCCTTGTCGCTTGCGACGGCTTGTTTTCAGGCAGTGGAACGTGTAGGTATGCCGGAATCGGGATTAATTTTGGCACATACGGTGGTAGCGCTTTCTAAATCTAAGAAAAGCCGTGTTACAACGGATGCTTGGTATAAAGCATTAGATTTAGCGCGAAAATCGCCGAATGAGCCGGTGCCGCTATGGTTAAGAAATGCACCGACTAAACTGATGAAAGATTTGGGCTATGGTAAGGGTCAAAAATGGGAAGCGGGGTTTCATTTGGACAAAAATTATTTGCCAGATAGTATTAAAGACGAGAAAATTATTTAACTCTCTAGGCCAGCTTCAAAGTATTCTAATACATAATCCCAACCCCAAGAGAGGTCAAAACCAGAAGTATCATAATTATTGAATTTAAAATATGGCATACCGTTGGCTGATTTGGCAGTTTTTTCGGTGGTGGCTTTAATTTCATCGAGCGGATCTTTGTTTTTCACACAAGATTCGAAACTATCGCCTAAGCCAACTTCTTTGCCTAATTTTATCCAATAATCTTGGTCTAAATCTTGCATTTTAGAAAAGCCAGATTTGCCAGAAGATGCAAAGAAATTATTCCATACTTCAGATATTGCATGTTTGTAATAGTCCCAGAATTTACTTTCGTTTTTGGCACAATAAGTAGCGATTGCGGAATGGCGAGATTGGATTGGAGACGATTCTCCATACTCGTAAAGGAAATCTGATAAGCGAATTTCAAATAGAATGTCATTTTCTTCAATATATTCTTCGAATTCTTCTTCGTTTTCAATAATAGCGTTTTCAAAAGCTACACAATACGGGCAAACTAAATCAGAATAAACAATGAAATGATTTTTGGCTTCTTTGTTCCCAATGGTCATTTGTTCGTCCCAAACTTCGGTAGATACGGCTGGTTTAATTGTAGTACTGGCAATAATTGCTCCAAAGACTAAAACTGTGACCGCTATAATTCCAATAATTCTAATGGCTTTTTTCACTTTTCCTCCTTTTCTTACGGGCAAGATATTTTTCATTTATTATTATAGCATAAATTTCGACGCCGAGGCGTTTAGTAGATAAAATTGCGATAATAATAGCTAACCAAGTGACAATCATAGATACTGTGCCAGCGATAGCCAAGCTGCCTGTGGAAAAGATTGCGCCGATTAGCGGCGTGATTAATGTAACTCCACAAGTAGGACAACCGGCGCCTAGGGCGATTAGCCCAGTGATAATGCCGGCTTTTTCGAGGTTGGCGGAGCTAATTTCGCGTTTTTTGCCATACAATAGGACAATTAAACCGATCAAAATACCCTGCAAAACAGATATAGCAAAAATTGGCATCCAATCTAGGAACGGTTGATTAATGCCGAAAATTGCTAGAAAACTATTGCTTAAGATTGATAAACCATCTGGAAAACCCATTGCAAACATTAATTCAAATTTAGAGGTCCCGCCGGAAAGCAGATTCATTAAAACACCAAAAAAGATAAAGCTCGGTATGAAACCATACCAGAAACGCTTTTCTTTGATAGCAAATAAGATGCCTTCGCCAGCCAAAACAAATTCATCTAACCATTTCCTCCAGTTCATGTAGTGATTATAGCATAAAAATTTCGTTTTTCTGAATAATAATAAAAAATATATTCTAAAAATGTCAAGTGAAAAGTGTTCGGTTTTTAGGTTTTACCTCTGTAGAATAAAAAAATATTATAACATAAAAAATTTTAAAAAACAATGTTGACAATGATTTTGTCTATGCTAAAATTAGAGTAGGTTCGGACTGAATGCATACGTTGAGAGGAGCCCGAACAACAAGATAGAAGTAGGGTGGAGATGTAGAGTTATTTTAGCTGAGTTTTAGTTACATCACCCAGAAATTAGTTATAGAAAATCCGTTTTTTGTACGGGTTTTTGTTTTTTTTGGGGGGGATTCAAAAAAATAGCGAAAAAACATAACCAAAACTGGACTTTTTCGCTAATCTGTGATATAATGGGGTCATGGAACTAGCTAAAAGAATCGATAAGGTTCTGAATTTAGTGATAGCTTTAATTTTAGTGGTTTTTTTGTGTTGTGTTGCCAAGTTCACCCCTGTTAATACTTTTGCAGATGGTAGTGAAGGAACTGGCGGATATAACGCAGAAAATGCAAAATTTGTAACTTTTTATGATAATGGCGAAAAATTAACTGTAAAAACTAGTGCTAATACCGTAGGAGAGGCAATAGATCGTGCAGAAATCATAATTAACAGTGGCGACATTGTAGATCCTGGTCTAGATACAGAGATTAATGCTGATAATTTCTTTATTAATATTCACAGGGCACGACCAGTGTTAATTAAAGATGGTGCTAATGAAAAATATTTAATGTCTGCAAGCTATGATGCGAATTCTATTGCTAGAGAGGCTGGACTCACGCTTTATGATGGTGACGAGATTACTCAGGTCGAAAATACCGATTTTCTAGAGGTAGGTATGGTAGAAATTTATAAAATTACACGTAACGGTGGTAGAACTTTGACAATTGATGAGGAAATTCCATTTGAAGAACAAATTGTGAAAGATTATAATTTAGCACCTGGGGTAGAAGAAATACGTCAGTTAGGCGAGGTGGGTACTAAACGTGCGTATTATAATGTGCTTTATGTGGATAATAAAGAGGTTTCTCGTGAGTTAGTATCAGAGGAAATTATACGTGAGCCAGTGGCTAGAATTAAGGCTGTAGGCGCTACTGCAATAGAAAGAAATCCATTGACAGTGGGAATGGGTCGAAATTATTATACTTATACCAAGGCTGATGGCAACACGATTTTGCGACAGGAAACTTATTACGACTTAAATATGAATAGAGTAATTCATAACTGTGGTACTAGTTATTCTGTGCGTGCGGATGGTGCTAAAGTGGACCAAGATGGATATGTGCTTGTGGCAGCGAATTTGTCGCTTTATCCGCGTTGCTCAGTAGTGGAAACATCACTTGGACCAGGTAAAGTTTACGATACGGGTGGTTTCGCAGCCGGAAATCCGGAACAGTTTGATTTAGCGACAGACTGGTCTGATTATAACGGTTTCTAGATCAAAATAAGAGGTAAAAATGAAAAACAAAAAATCTTTAGGACAACACTGGTTAAAAAATAGAGCAGTACTAGATAAGATTGCGGATTTAACTTTGGATGAAAATGCTAAAAATGTGGCAGATGTCGTGGGCGAAGAATATGAAAAAGTAAAAACTTGTTTAGAAATTGGTCCTGGTCTCGGTACTTTGACATCTTCGCTTCTAAGGCGTTTTGACAAGGTGATTGCGGTAGAATTTGATAAGCGCTTAGCGGATAATTTGCCGAATTCGTTTCCTGGGAAAAATTTGGAAGTAGTAAATGCAGATATTTTGAAGTTTGATTTTTCGACTATCAAAGAAAAATATGTGGTGGCTGGAAATATTCCGTATTATATTACAAGCCCGATTATTATGAAACTTTTAGCGTTAAAAAATCGCCCAGAAAGAATTGTGCTTTTGATTCAAAAAGAGGTGGCGGAGAGGATTTTAGATAGTAAAGGGACGGTATTGTCTTTGTTTGTACAAAATTTTGCTAGAGTATGGGGCGGTCCGATAGTGAAAGCAAAGGAATTCACGCCACCACCAAAAGTGGATAGCGAGGTGATTATTTTGGAGCCACGTAAAAAACCGCAGGTGGATGAAGAAGTATTTAGAATTATAAAAATGGGTTTTAGTTCTCCACGTAAAAAATTAATAAACAATTTAGCTGCAAAAAAGCCTCAAAAAGAATTAATAAAAATTTTGGTTAAAAATAATATCAATGTAAACGCTAGGCCGAGTGATTTGAGTTTGCAAGATTGGGCGAAAATAGCGAAAGAGCTTTAAGTTTGCTATAATAGTAATATGAAGATTTTATGGACAGATGGTAGCGCGATGCCGAATCCTGGTAAAGGTGGCTTTGCGGTAATTGAACAGATGGAAGACGGCGGTAAACCTGTAGTTTTAGGTAGCGAGGAAAATAGTACTAATATCCGGATGGAAGGTAAAGCGATGATTGCGGCGATAGAATATGCGGGTGAGGAAGGTTGTGAAATCCATTCTGATTCGGAACTTTGGATAAATGTGCTTACAAAATGGGCAGCTAGTTGGAAATCTAGGGGTTGGCATAAGTCTAAAGGTGAAATTGCGAATTTGGATATCGTAAAGGAACTATATAATTTGTATTGTGATTATCCAGTGAAATTAGTGTGGACTCGTGGGCATGTAGGTATAAAACTCAACGAAATGGCAGATGAATGGGCAAATAAAGCACGTGAAGGTGCGAAAATTGATGAATAATTTTATTATAGTGGTATAATTGTTTTATGTTAGACGTGAAGTTTATTCGTGAAAATGCAGAATTGGTAGCGAAATCTGCTAAGGAAAAAGGCTATAAAATTAGCATAGATGAAGTTATTGCGTTAGATGATAAACGCAAAGACGTTTTAGGTGTGGCTGAAGAATTACGTCGTGAGCGTAATGAAACAGCTGCAAAGATGAAAGGTGGTAAGCCAGCACCAGAATTGATAGAGAAAGGTAAGAGAATTAAGGCCGATTTAGCTGAAGCAGAATCAAATTTGGCTAAGGTTGAATCAGATTTAAAGTCGGTATTAAAGCAAATCCCAAATGTCTTGAAACCTGATGTGCCCCTTGGCGGTGAGGAATGCTCAGTCGAGGTAAAAAAATGGGGTGAAAATCATGAATCTGGCGTGGACCACTTAGATTATGCCGTGAGTCGCGATTGGGTAGATTTTGAGCGTGGCGCTAAGGTGGCTGGAGCGAAGTTTTATTATCTTAAAAACGAATTGGCTTTGCTTGAAAATGCGCTTTTACAGTATGGCTTACAAAAAGTTTTAGAGCATGGTTTTACTTATATGACGGTGCCAGATATGGTGTCTTCGCGAATTTTGGAGGGTTGTGGGTTTAATCCGCGTAGTTCAGAGCAGTCTGATGAATATTTCGTGGAAAATGAGGATTTAGCACTAATTGCGACGGCCGAAATGCCACTTACCGGTTATCATATGGGTGAAATTATCGATGAGGACAAGTTGCCATTATTATATGCGGGTTATTCTCCGTGTTTTCGTAAAGAAGCGGGGACTTATGGTAAATACACACGGGGTCTGTTCAGGGTACATCAATTTAATAAATTAGAGATGTATGTCTTTTGTTTGCCAGAACAGTCTGAAAAAATGCACGAGGAGATTTTAGCGATTGAGGAGGAGATTTGGCAAGGTTTAGGAATCCCGTACCATGTCATAAATATTGCGGCGGGTGATTTGGGGGCGCCAGCAGCTAAAAAATATGATATGGAATATTGGTCGCCGGTGAATCAAAAGTATCAGGAAATTACGAGTTGCTCGAATTGTACGGATTTTCAGGCACGAGCGGTAAATGCTAGGGTACGTCGTAAAGATGGGACAGTGGAATTTTTGCATACTTTAAATGGTACGGCGATTCCACTAGCTAGAGCGTTAGTGGTAATTTTAGAAAATTATGCTAAACTTGGTGGCAAACTGAAGGTGCCGGAAGTTTTGCGACCATATTTAGGTAACAAGGAAGAAATTTAGTAAAAAGGAGGAATATGATCGATAAAATTGATATAAGTGGGAGCAATTACAAAGTTGAGGATTCTTTGAAAAAGTATGCTCAGAAAAAAATAGGTAAATTAGATCGCTATTTGCCGAAAAAATATAAAAAAGATGTAATTTGTAAAGTAGTGATAGCGACTGGCGGCAAAGCTAAAAATGAAAAATATGAAATTTCTGTAGCAATGGAAATTCCTGGCGGTAAAGTTTTGGCGGCAAAGGACCAGTGCACAAATGTGTTCGCTGGAGTAGATTTGTTGGAAGCCAAAATAATGGGACAGATTAGGCGTTTTAAATTAGATATCCAAAAACATCAACCAAAAAGAAGCTTAAAAAATCTCTTCCGAAAGCACTAAGAGTGTGATAGAATAGTTATTAGATTGGAGTTATATGACTAAAAAAGAGAAAAAACCGAGCGATAAGCTGGCCGATAGGACAGCGCTAACGAAATTTTTGCAGGGGGTATTTGGTGATGCACAAAAAAAGGTCTTAAAAAGACTCTGGAAACGTGCGCAAGAAATCACCAAATTAGAATCAAAATATGAAAAGATGAGCGACAAGGATTTAAAGGCTCAGACGGATATTTTTAAGAAAAAAATCGCAAAAGCATTAAAAACAGCGGAAGTAGAGGATGAGAAAGATAAAGCTACTAAAAAATCTAGTAAAAAACGAAAGCCAGTTAACGACACTAAGATTTTGAATGAAATTTTGCCAGAAGCTTTTGCGGTGGCTAGGGAAGCCGCAAAGCGTGTGTCTGGTATGCGACCATATGATGTGCAACTGATTGGTGGTATAGCACTTCATGAGGGTTCGGTAGCGGAAATGAAGACTGGCGAAGGCAAAACTCTTGTAGCGATGTTGCCGGCGTATTTAAATGGTTTAACTGGTCGTGGCGTACATATAGTGACGGTCAATGATTATTTAGCTCAGCGTGATGCGGGCTGGAATGGTCCGATTTATGACTTTTTGGGACTTTCGGTTGGTGTGATTATAAATGACGCTTCATTTATCTACGATGAGGAATATATCAATGAAGATCACGAAGATGAGCGTTTTCGTCATTTGAAGCCATGTACACGTAAAGAGGCTTATGCGGCGGATATTACTTATGGCACTAATAATGAGTTTGGTTTTGATTATTTACGTGACAATATGACTAGCGAAGTTCAATATTTGCGTCAGAGAGAGCTGAATTTCGCAATCGTAGATGAGGTTGATTCAATTTTAATTGATGAAGCTCGAACCCCACTAATTATTTCAGCGCCAGCGGGTGATAATCCTGAATCTTATTATCAGTTTGCGAAAGTGGTATCTAGATTAACTCCAGATGACTATATTTTAGACGAGAAACGTCGTTCGGTGACATTGACAGATGCTGGTATCGAAAAAGTGCAAGAAATTTTGGGTGTAGAGAACATCTATTCCACTAAGAATATGCGCTTAGTTTATCATTTGGAACAAGCAATTCGCGCAGAAGTAATTTTCAAACGTGACAAGGACTATGTGGTAACGAATTCTGGCGAAGTCATGATTGTGGATGAGCATACTGGTCGTTTGATGCATGGGCGTCGCTATAACGAGGGCTTACATCAGGCGATTGAGGCAAAGGAAGGGGTAGCGGTAAAACAGGAATCAATGACGCTTGCGACGATTTCTTTCCAGAATTTCTTTAGGCTTTATACAAAATTATCTGGTATGACGGGTACGGCGTTTACGGAAGCGGAGGAATTTCAACAGATTTATGCATTAGATGTGATTCAGATTCCACCAAATAAACCTATTGCTAGGGTTGATAAAGACGACTTAATTTATCGTTCGAAAGCTGGCAAATTGAAGGCAATTGCGGAAGAAATTAAAAAATATCACGAAAAAGGGCAGCCAGTGCTGGTTGGTTCTGGCTCGATTGCTAACAACGAGGAAATTGCAAAATATTTGGAACAATTTGGTTTGCCGTACGAGATTTTGAACGCTAAGAATAATGAGCGTGAGGCGGCAATTATTGCTAAAGCTGGCGAAAAGGGTGCGATTACACTTGCTACTAACATGGCCGGCCGTGGTACAGATATTAAACTCGGTGAAGGTGTGGCGGAGCTTGGCGGCTTAGTAGTAATTGGCTCAGAGCGTCATGATTCTAGGCGAGTAGATAATCAGTTGCGTGGGCGTGGTGGTCGTCAGGGAGACCCTGGTACTACACAATTCTTTGTGTCTTGCGAGGACGATTTGATGCGAATTTTCCAGGGTGATAGAGTAAAAATGCTGATGACTAGACTAGGTGTAGATGAAAACACACCAATTCAGACAAAATCAATTTCCAAGACTCTAGAGGCGGCACAGAAACGCATTGAAGGATTTAACTTTGATTCTCGTAAAAATGTGGTGCAATACGATAACGTGATCAACCGTCATCGTAAAGTAGTTTACATGATTCGTCGTAAAATTTTGGAGGGGAAAGATATTACTTCGGAAATTAAGCGTTTAATGCACGAAGAAACAGAGATGTTGACGCAATTTTCATCACGCGTGAATAAGAATTTTGAGGAAGAATTTAAGGCTGTCTTTAACTTTGACGATGAGAAAATTCATGAAATTGGTATAATGCGCAAAGAGAAAGAGCGTAATCAGGCTGCTTTGAAAGCGGTAGAGGAAGCTTACGCTAAGAAGGAAGAGGAATTTGGCGCGGAAACAATGCGTAAAATTGAACGTGAAGTCTATTTGAAGGTACTAGACACGCTTTGGATGCAACACCTAGAAAATATGCAACATTTGCGTGAGGGGATTCATTGGCGTAGTGTGGGGCAGCGGGATCCACTAGTAGAATATCGTAGTGAATCACAGAAGTTGTTTGATGGTTTACAACGTAATTTGCGTGAGGAGGTTTTGAAGATTTTGCTTACAATTACGCCGGCCGAAGCAGCGGAAGATAATGTAACTGATGGCGAAGAATACGAATCTGAACTTACTAAGATGGCTGAAGCACAAACCGAAAAGGGTGTAAATGAAATTTCTAAGGGCGAAAAGAATATGGATAGTGAATTTAAGAAGGAAACTGGCGGAAAAAATAAAAAAGGCGGTTCTGGTACTAAAAAACCTAAGAAAAAGAATATGAGCCAGAAGAATAAGAAAAAAGCCCGTAAGAAAGGGCGTAAGTAGTCAATATTTAATTATATCATAGTTGAGGTAATTTGTCAATATATGAAACATTCAGTAGAGGAAATTACTCTGAAAAATGGGGCTAAGGGGCTTCTTATCGATATACCTGGAGCGAGCGTTATGGCTACGCGAATTCAGTTTCGGGCGGGGATGCTTTATGCCAAAAACAAAGAGGTTTACGAGATTCCTCATGTGGTGGAACATTTAGCTTTTGGTGCAAATGCTAAATTTAAAGATGAGCAGGCATTTGAGGCAGAATTTACTAAAAATGGGGCTTACCATAATGCTTGGACGAGTGATATTTCAGTTTGCTATGAGACGGAATGTGCGGATTTTGAATGGGAAAGAATTATGGAATTGCAAAGGGTGTCGATTTGCGAGCCGCGATTCAATGAAGAAGAATTAAAGAGCGAAAAAGCGAATGTAAGGAC
>JAZLJU010000030.1:0-2571 GCA_045618065.1 Candidatus Nanosyncoccus sp. | reverse complement strand
TCCCAAAATTATCGCTCCGCACTCCTGTTTTTGCTCTTTTAACTTAATTCCTACCGGAATTTGTGACATCGGCTTGCCTAAATACCCCTCACACGCCACTGCATCAATCGGCTTTTGCCATTGAAAAGATGTTGCATCCCCGACGGAAAGCATAGATAGCTTATCTTCGGCGCATTTCGGAGGCTGCTGCCGAGAATTAGCGCCCGAGCCCCGTAAAGACGGGCGCGAGGGACGCGGCGACGAAGATAATGCTATTATGCTTTCCAGCCATTGCATATTTCTCTTGGTATACTCCACCATCCTTTCATCAATATCAGTTCCATACGCAGAATACCCCATAAGAAGCGCCTCCTGCAAAACCACTCCAGTTCCACAAAACGGATCCAAAACTCGCGCGCCTTCCGGCAATTCCCCACATAAATTTATCAAAATCTGTGCCAATTTTGGCGGCAACATCCCAACTTTCGCATCACGTGCCGGTCTTTTTTGGTCGCGTCGAGCATAAGCCTCAATATCTTGCACTCCCACTACTTTAAACCATTTATTATCAAGTTTAATCAACTCCACTTTACGCGAATTTTTACCAGATAAACCATTATGCAAACTCGTCGCCGTTGATAAAAAAGCATCCTTATTTTCCACCACACGTACGCTACGCCCATGTCTCACTAAAATCTTTTTTAGCTTCAAAGCCTCGCTCCCCGCCGATTTTTTTGTCGCTTTTTTAGAGTAATCACTAAGCCCCAAAGTAATTTTCCCATCTGGCAAATTTTGCAAAAATTCTAATGGCGAGACAGACAGTTCCTCGGCAATTTTCAAACTTCCACCCAATCTGGCAATGTCGACAAAATCACTCTCAAACACTGCTAAACTCGACGCTACTTGTTTAACACTACCAAAAACTGCCTCTAGCTCCGCTAAAGAAATCTCCGCTTGCCTACCCAAAACCGCTAAATATTTCATTTTACAATCAAAAACTTATTTTTACCTTTTTTCACAATTGCCGTCTGTTCTAATGTGATTTCGTCAGTAACTTTGGCACCATTCACCGAAACCGCACCCTGCGAGATAAACTCGCGCGCCTTTTTCTTAGACTCCGCCAAACCATTTTCCACCATCGCGTCCACTAAATTCGCACCTCTCTCTACTGTCGGCAAATATTCCGCAAACTCTTTAATCTCATCTGCATTGAACTCACCAAAGTTCGTATCCTTACTAAATAACAACGTCGTCAAATTCTCCACCGCTTCCGCATTTTTAGCACCATGCACTACTTCCGTTACACCTCTAGCTAAAGCCCGCTGCGCAATTCGTTTCTCTGGCGCTTCCCTATGTTTTACCAAAATTTCTTCAATTTCTTCCTTTTCTAACAATGTATAAATCTTAATCAAATACTCCACCGCTTCATCTGGCTGATTCAACCAAAATTGATAAAAATCAAAAATCGATGTAAAATTCCCCGAACCATTATCATGAGCAGCCAGCCAAATCGCATTCCCCTCCGACTTGCCAAACTTGCGCCCAGTCACCGGGTCAATAATAAGTGGCGTAGACCACACATCGGCATTACCATTTTCAAGCCTACGAATCAAATGAATTCCCGAAGTACAATTACCATACTGATCCGCTCCACAAAGCTGCAAATCAACACCATGTTCGCGATAAAGATGCAAAAAATCATAACCCTGAATCAATGTATAAGAAAATTCTGCATATGAAATTCCCGAACCACCTTCACCAATCCTATTCTGCACGAATTGTCTATCAAGTAGCTGAGTCATCGAAAACGCCTTACCCACTTCGCGCAAAAAATCCAAATATTTCATATCAGAAAACCACTCAAAATTATCCACCATAGTGAGTTTTGGCACTAAATTACCCCTGTTATCAGTATCCGAGGATTCCTCGGCAACTGAATTTTTACCCGCCGAAATCACTCGCTCAATTTGTTCACGAATACACTTTTTATTATGCTCAATTTCATCTAAAGCTTTTAAATCGCGCTCGCCATTTTCCTTCGGATCGCCAATTTGCCCAGTTGCACCACCTACCAATAAATACGGTTCATAACCATGACGCACAAAACAAGCGCACATCATTATCGCCGCCAAATTTCCGATTGTCAAAGAATCTGCCGAAGGATCCGCGCCCCAATAAAATTTCTTCACTTCACGCGTATCTAAATCTGCCGGATCATGAATTGTAGTTTCGGCCCTAAAGCCACGATAAATTAATTCCTCTGATAATTTCATACAAATATTATACCACGAATTAAATTAATAAGATAAAGAGATTTTTTAACGAACTTTTAATCTCGCTTTTAACAGGCTGAAAATTTGAAAAAATAGTGATGAAAAGCCGATACTGAAATATCGGAAAGTTTCATCAGATTATTTTTTCAAATTTTCACCAGTAGCGAGATTAAAAGTTTGTTATGTTTTCTAATTATTTTATAATCTCATCCACAATGCCGTATTTCAAAGCTTCTTCTGCGCTCATCCAATTATCACGATCCATATCTTTCTCGACTTGCGCCAAACTTTTACCAGTATTTTTTGCAAAAATTTCCGC
>JAZLJU010000029.1:0-7596 GCA_045618065.1 Candidatus Nanosyncoccus sp. | reverse complement strand
ATCTTCGCCCAGAAACCGCACAAGGTATTTTCGTAAATTATAAAAATGTTTTAGATACTTTTTATCCAGATTTGCCGTTTGGTATTGCTCAACAAGGCAAAGCCTTCCGCAATGAAATTTCCCCGCGCGATTTTATTTTGCGTGACCGCGAGTGTTCTCAAATGGAAATCGAATATTTTGTCACTCCAAATTCCTGGGAAGAAAATTTCGAAACTATGCGCTCGTTACAACACGAATTTTTGGAAGAAGTTATTAATTTACCAAAAGAAAACATCCACGAACTCGAAGTTGCGCCCGAAGATCGCGCACATTATTCTAAACGCACTATTGATTTTATGTTTGACTATCCTAACGGGCAAGAAGAGCTTATGGGTCTAGCCTACCGCACCGATTTTGATCTACAAAACATCGCCCGCACTTCCGGCAAAAACTTAGAATATCGTGACAAAATCACTAATGAAACATTTGTTCCACATGTTATCGAACCATCTATCGGCGTCGAACGTTTGTTCCTAGCAGTACTTTCCGCTGCTTATACCGAAGAAACCATCGATAACGAAACTCGTATCATTCTTAAACTTCCAGAAAATCTTGCGCCTTATCGTTTTTGTGTTTCCCCACTTCTTAAAAATAAGCCAGAATTAGTCGAAAAAGCCAAAGAAGTTTATCAAATTTTACGCAAGAAATATGGCAATGTTACTTGGGACGATTCTGGCAATATTGGTAAACGTTACCGCAAACAAGACGAAATCGGCACACCAAATTGTGTAGTTGTCGATTTTGATACTTTAGAAGACAACACTGTCACCATTCGCGACCGCGACACTGCTAAACAAATCAGGAAAGACATTGCAGATTTATAAATCTTATGCTAAAATAATCTTAAATAAAGGAGGAAAAATGGCTGAGAAAAAAGCTACTAAAAAGAATACTAACGCTAATAAAAATAGGAACAACAACAAAAGAAATATTATAATCGGTGCTTGCGCTGCACTGGTTGTAATTATAATAATTGTTGTAATCGTCATCTGCAATAACAAGAAAATCGACGACTCGTACTTTGTCTCCGATGGAAGCAAATATGTTCTCACAATCGATTATTCTGACGTAGAGGTTCTCGAAGACGAAGACGAAGAAACACCGCCTACACCAAAAAAAGCTCACGAAGTTTATACTTACTCTGGTGATACTATTACTAGCCTTAAATACTACTACGAATATGCCGACGAAAATACAGCTAAAAAAGCCCTCGACTTTTTCAAAGAAGAAGGAGCCACTGATAACATGGCCGTCGAAGGAAAATACGTAGTCATCACAGCAAACGAAGCAGATTATTCTAACACTACAGCCTCTGAAATTAAAGAAGCTATTGAATTTTACCAAGAATCCATGAACGACAATAGCGACAACGGCGAAGAGGTCGAAGAAGAAACCGAAGAAGAATAAAGAGCAAATCTTAAAAAATACCCCTTTGTAGGGGTATTTTTTATTTTCTCTTTAAGCCTTAAAACGCTCAATTGCTTTAGCAATTACTTCTTTAGCAGATTCCACGTCTTCAAAGGCCTTAACCTCAGTCGAACCAGGCTTCTTCAAATCTTTATAGTGATTAAAATGGAACTCGATTTGCTTTAAAGTTTGCTTTGGTAAATCTTCCAATGAATTATAAGCGTCACCATTATTGCGATCATCCGCCGGTACACAGATGATTTTATCATCCACTTCACCGCTATCTATGAACTTCATCACACCCAAAATTTTTGCTTTCATCCAAATTCCAGTCGTAAGTGGCTGATCAGTAATCATAAGAACATCAAGTTCATCACCATCTTCATCAATAGTTTGCGGGATAAAACCATAGTTACAAGGTTTCGCAAAAGCCATCGGCTCTACGCGATCAAGCGTAAAACAAGCGTGCTTCCTATCCCATTCAATCTTATGATTCGAACCAGTTGGTATTTCGATCACCACATTCAGTTCACCATTTTTGTAATCCCCCGGCTCTAAAACTTTGTTAAAGTCTGCCATATTTCTCCTTTCTATTTTAAATAATTATATCACTTAGTAGCGATTCTAACCATACTTAAGTTTTTCTGTAAAATCTCATCGCTTACTTTTACTTTTTTTACTATATCAAGTTCTGCTGTTGCCATGAATCTCAACATTTTAATCTCATCCACACCAAAATCACCATTCGCTTTTTCCACAAAAACACTCCGTACTCCATCAAACTCATATTTTTTATCTGCTTGTAATTTTTCCCCATTTTCATCGCGATATAAATTCACTTCTTCGCCCATAGCTCTTGCCATATTTATCAGAAACCAGCTCTCAACTAAAATCAAATTAGTTCCGCCATTCAAATTCCTTAAACTCTGATCTATGATATCAAAATATTCCGTACTATCCGAATTTTCCGAAACTTGATTAACTTTTTTTAAAATCATTCCACCCAGTTCCATTTTATTAAAATCTTTTAAAATTTCGCTATAGTATTTCAGCATTTTTGCACTCGTTACAATACCAAAATCACTTTTTCCTTGATGAATCACAAAATCAATAAGCGAAAAAATCTCTATTCCACCCGCCAATTTTGATTTAGATTTCCGCACACTTTTTGCTATCGCCGTAATTTTGCCATTTGGTGTAATAATGTTTAAAATCCGATCTGCCTCGCCATAATTTGTGCGTCGCATCACATAACCAAAAGTTTTAATATCTTTATCTGGCGTATTTTTTGACATAACTATAAATCTCTTTCGGTAGCATCTTATCTTTATTCAAAACTCCCACCACGCCATATTCCTCCAAATTTTTATCCGCAAGATCTAACGACGAAACTACCACAATCGGAATTTTTGCCGTATCAGAATAAGTCATCATTTCATTTAAAAATGTAAAGCCATCCGGACCATCCAACAAAATATCTAAAAATATCAAACTTGGCAACTCGCCATCTGCGATTTTATTCATAGCTTCAATCGCATTAGAAAAAATCTTTACCTCGCTTTTGCAAGCCTTCGCTACGCACTCCGCCATAACTTTATCATCATCAATTATAAAAATCATATTTTGAATAAACTCGCTTGTTTAGAAATTGGTAGTTCCACATAGAAACTTGTGCCATCTTGATGACGTACCGCACCAACATTAGCATTCATAAAACGCGAAAATCTCGATGCAATAAATAAACCCAGTCCACTCGATCCAGGTCGCATCGCAATCGAAGTCGGTTTGTTAATCCAGCCACGTTTCATTTCTTTCCAAACATCTATCGGCAATGCTGGACCATAATCTCGAATCATAATTTTTACTTTATCACGAAAATCTTTCACGATTAGTTCTGCTCGAGTACCATCACCAGAATAATGCATCGCATTCAAAAGAAAATTATAAATTACACTATAGAGCAAATCACGATTTGCCGTCACTAGTCGCGACCTATTAGTATATTTAATAAATAAATCTCGTTTATTGTATTCAAAAAGATAATTTAATTCTCTCACTACATCATCACAGACCGCACGCACCGCCACCGGCTCCATTTCGAAAAGTCCGTCTTTTAATCTGCGCATTTTTATCAAATCATTCACTTGTTTTATCGCTCTGTCCGACACATTCACCATTTCATTACGAATATGTTCGCCATCCGAATCCATTTCGTCAAAAGACAAGGCCAGTTGTCTCAGCACTGCTAGCGGCGCCTTTAGTTCATGTGCCGCCACTAAAATTCCATCAACCTCCTCATCCATACCCCCATTATATCACATCTATTCGTTGAAATTCACCGTTCCAAGCAACTTATCAAATTCAGCTCGGAAAAGCACACTGTCAGTCTGCAAAATCGCCGTCTTATCGCGCATCTTAAACACTATAATAAATCCATTTAATTCAGTTTTTGGTATTTTACCAGTATAACGATTAGCTGTAATATTATTATTAACTCCAATCGTTACAGATTCCATCGTCAAATTTGAATCTTTCTTCTCCATTTCTTTTTTATATTTTTCTGTAATTTTCGATATATCTTCGTCAATGATTGTTACCCTCAAAGCATTTATAGTTTCTTCGCCTACCGAATCTACTTGAACCGGATTTAAATATGCATTGTAATCTCCACCCTCAGCCGAAGTCGCCGCTTTATCTACATACACACTCCAAGTTTTAGGATATTCAAAAGATAATTGGCTATAATCCACCGGTCCAGAAAAAACAGTATAAGGATATTTTTCTCTTTCCAAAAACTCCGCTTCCATTTTACTAGCTTGCTCGTCTTTAGCTTTAGCTACCGCCGCATCAATCTTACCATCCAAATCGGTTTTAGACTCATTATATTGTAAAGTCATCCAAATAAACAAACCAATAAACGTCGCCGCAATCAAAGAAACCACAATAATCACAATTGTTTTGACTAGACCAGCAATGTCTTTTTTCTGCACCGGCGCAAGCTGCACTTGTTGCACCATTGGCATACCGTTTGGCGCCATATTATTAGACATCGCAGGCTGAATTGGCTGCGTTGGTTGCATTGGCGGCATCTGAGAATTATCCATAAGCTTATTATATCACAATTCTTTATTTACTAAAATCTTTTTGTAAAACTTCGATTTCGTTTTTTAACTCACTCAAATCCTTCTCAATTTCTTTGGCTAACTTAACTGCACCTTTATATTTTTCAACTGCTTCTTCCAATTTAAAATCGTCTGAATAGAACCATTCCACTTCGTTATCTAACTTTTCGATTTTTTGATTTAAATTCATTTTTTCACTCATTTTTCTTCCTTTCTGAAACTTTTTTAATTTCTGCCTCAATCTCATTTTTAAATGTTGTAATTTTTACAACATTTCCTGGCGATATTTTTCCAGACAAAATCGCATAACCTTGGCTCAAAACTTTTTCCGGATTTAGAGCCTCCAAAAACTTCATCTTCTGTTTTAAAATATTTTCCAAATTTGTCCCTTCCCCCTGTATTTTTTGCAACACTTGTTGCATTTTGGTATAAATTTCATTCCGCACCTGTTCAATTTTTTGCGCCAATATCTGCCCCATTGCATTTTTCAAACGCACCACTTTTTCCGATTCTTCTTTTCTATCACGCGTCAAAATTTCCGCCGCATTCGACGGTGTAGAAGCCCGCAAATCTGCCGCCAAGTCACAAAGGGATTCATCCACTTCATGCCCAATTCCGGTAACTACTGGGATTTTCGAAGCTGCCACCGCCCGCACTAATTTTTCATCATTAAACGCCACCAAATCATCCGCACTACCACCACCACGCAAAATCACAATTGCCTCCACCAGCGCGTGCTCATTAAAATATTCAAGCGCCCTAATAATCTGGTTCGGTGCATCCATCCCCTGTACCTGCGTATGCGCCACAGTAATTTTCATTCCACCCCAACGTGCATTTACAATTTTAATAAAATCCGCATAGCCTGCCGCCTGCGTAGAAGAAATCACTCCCAACTTATTCAAGTCACTCGGAATTTTACGCTTTTTTTCTGGCGCAAACAAACCCTCTTTATCTAACTTTTTCTTCAAAAGTTCATACGCTTTTTTCAAACTTCCCTCACCTACTGGCTGCACCGCCGTTACTGTCAAAGAAAATTTACCCCATTTAGTAATTTTTGGCGTACCACGCACTACCACCTTCATCCCGTCTTCTAAAGGTGTCCGCAAATTCCATAAAGTCATAAAACAATTCACGTTCGACTCTTCATCTTTAATATCGAAAAATACCCACTTGTTCTGATTCGTTTTAAAACTTGCCACCTCACCTTCAATCATAACTTCATGAAAAGCATAATCCAGATTTTGATTCGCGAGTTCAATAAACTCAGTCGGAGAAAACTTAGGCGCTTCGCTCATTTTTCTTTCCTTTAATTGCTTTATAATAAGGTAATGAGCCAGAAAGAATCGTAAATAGCAATGTAACTACGCGAGTCATCACCGTTACAATCGTCGCCGTAGCAAAATCCACCCCCATCGCAATCATTACACCCGCCATACCAAGCTCATACAAACCATAAGGGATAATTCCATCAAACACCGAGCCAATCGCCTCGCCTACCATAATAAACGGCAAAATTTCCGGCCGACCAAGTGATATCGCCACAATCCAGTAAGTCCCAATCTCGCAAAAACTATAAATCACCCCCCAAAGCAGCGGTTTTTTCAAACGTTTTTTATTTTTCCTCGCAATTTTCACATTTTCATGAATGTCTTCAAAATAAAATACAATTCTCTCATGATTTATAATCTGTTTTTTACGCCCGAAAGTTAAAACTTTACCACAAAAATTAAAAATCTTTTCTATAATCCTGGAGAACCTGTCAATTCGCTTTTTTCGACTCGCGACAAATATCACAAAACTAAGAAATCCAAGCACGCCCAAATTCATGAGAAGCGCCACCGGAATTATCCACTTCGCCTCATTTGGAATCAAACTTAACCCGAGTAAAACCAAAATTGCAATTAACGCCTGTAAATAATTTATCACCGTAGTCACTGCATAACGAAAAACATATAAAAAACTCGCTTGCCCCGCCGACACGTTATATGGCTTTAGGCGATAAGTCAAAAACGCTAATCCACCAACTCCGCCCACCGGAATTGCTCGATTCACAAAATTAAGTTCCGTCGAAATCGACAAAATTTCCTTATCGCTAAACTTTTTCACATCTTTTTGTGCTCGTAAATAAGAAAAGAAAATCTGTCCACACGCAAAATACATGAATAACTGCTCAGGAATCAAAAGCAAAAGTACAAATACATTCGTGTCTTTCAAATGATCAAAAGTGTCTAAGATATCGGTCCAATTTTGATACACCACATAACCCACTAAAATCAACGTCAAAACCAAAATTACCGTACGAAAAGGGAATTTTGCTTGCTTTTTATCCTCCATTTATCCATTATACCACAAAAAGCACCTCCTAAGAGGTGCTTAAATTTTAGCTAATCGTTTAACGAACTTCTACACGTACTCTCGGCAAACTCTTACCAGAAAAATGAGTTTTCTTAGTTTTTACAAAAGTTACCACGCCATCTTTAGCGGCATGAATTGTAAAATTACGCGACATATAAGTACCAGGACCAGCAATTTTAGTTGCACCAGTTTGACGAACTAAAACTTCGCCATTTTTGACTTTTTGGCCACCAAAACGCTTCACGCCCAAACGTTGACCAGCATTATTATGAATATTTTTGGCGGTACCGCCAGCTTTCACATGTGACATCTATTTTTTCCTTAAAATTAATATATCTCTTGCTACGATTTGCTTATCACGATGATAAATAAGCCCCTCGCGTGTTTTATTACTTACATTATACCCCAATTTTTCGATTTCGTCAACAATTTTTAAGCGTTCATATTCGCCATTTTCTCTTAGCCACGCTGGCGCCGCCACCACTACTGGTGTATTTTTTACAATTTGCTCACTTAAATTCTTCAAAAATCCCAAAATTATCGCTCCGCACTCCTGTTTTTGCTCTTTTAACTTAATTCCTACCGGAATTTGTGACATCGGCTTGCCTAAATACCCCTCACACGCCACTGCATCAATCGGCTTTTGCCATTGAAAAGATGTTGCATCCCC
>JAZLJU010000028.1:0-27633 GCA_045618065.1 Candidatus Nanosyncoccus sp. | reverse complement strand
TGATAGGACCTATGGTGCTGCTACTGGCTCAAATTCTATGGTCTCTGCAGAAATCATCAACTTTGATCCTACACTTTACTTATGGGCAGGCTTTACAGACAATGAAGAAGAAGACCTTGCTATGCCTGGGAATTTGGATACGACTTATATTCATGAGTTGGCTCCAAGGAGATAGTCTTATAATATAACCCATGATATAATGGGGATATGAAGAGTAAGAGTCAGTTTATTTGCCAGCAATGTGGGGCGAGTTATGTAAAATGGGTAGGACAATGTACGAATTGCTCAGCGTGGAATTCTTTGGTAGAACAGGTAGCTTTGCCGGAGAACGAGAAAAAGACAGCGATAGAAAAAGGTAAGTTGTCTGGTAAAAAATTAGATTTCGTGAAATTAAATTCGGTAGCTCCTTCTGATGCAAAAGCGCGACTTTTAACTAATTTTCGTGATTTGGATGTAGTGCTGGGTGGAGGGATTTTGCAAGGCTCAGTGAATTTACTTGCTGGGCAGCCTGGAATTGGCAAATCTACGATTTTGATGCAAATTTGTGCAGAAGTGGCGAAAAAGCACAATGTTCTATATGTTTCTGGTGAGGAATCGGCGGGGCAAGTAAAATTGCGTGCAGAAAGGTTGGGTGCGGATTCGGACAAATTGAGTTTTGCGGCTTCGACGTCTGGAAATGATGTTGCAAAAACGATTGAAACGGCAGAATTTGATTTAGTGATCGTGGACTCGATTCAAACTTTGGCAATGAATGAAATTTCTTCAGCGCCTGGAACTGTTTCGCAGGTGACAAATTGTGGCAATTTGATTATTCGAGCGGCTAAGCAGACTGATACAGCAGTGGTAATCGTAGGGCATGTGACGAAAGATGGAACTTTGGCGGGGCCGAAAACTTTAGAACATTTAGTGGATGTGGTTTTGAATTTTGAGGGTGATAGATATGGTGGTTTTAAAACTGTGCGAGCGGTGAAAAATCGTTTTGGCGGAACTAATGAAGTGGCGATTTTTGAGATGGCGGAAACTGGACTTAAGGAAGTGAAAAATCCTTCGGCTGCATTACTCGCTGAGCGTACAAATACGGACGGTTCGGTGATTTTAGCGACGATGGAGGGAAATCGACCGATTTTGGTAGAAATTCAGGCACTGGCGACCAAAACTAACTTTGGTTATCCGAAACGGACTGCGAGTGGTTTTGATTTGAACCGTTTGAATTTGTTAATCGCAGTTTTGGAAAGACGGACAAAATTAAAGTTATCAGATCAAGATATATTTATTAATGTGGTGGGCGGACTTAAGTTAAATGATTCGGCAGCGGATTTGGCGATTTGTATGGCGATTGCGTCGGCGGTAGCAGGGCGAAAGTTAGGTGAAGAATATGTAGTGTTTGGTGAAGTTGGATTGGGTGGTGAAATTCGTTCGGCGTTTAGAGCGAATCAGCGGATTGCTGAAGCGAAAAAGTTAGGTTTTTCTCATGCAATTGCGCCGGCGACGGTAAAAGATAAATTTGTAGCACCGGTGAAAGATTTGCGTGAAACTTTGATTAGGTATGTAAAATGAAAATTTTAGGAATTGACCCCGGAATTGGAATTTGTGGATTTGGGCTAATTGATGTGAAGGGTCGGGCGGATGCTAAGGCCCTAGATTATGGCGTGGTAACTACTACAATTCGTGCGCCATTACCGAGTCGTTTGAAAGAATTATACGATTCGATGAGCGAAGTTTTTAAAGAAACTAAGCCAGATGTGGTGTCGATAGAAAAATTGTTTTTTACAAAAAATATTACAACTGGTATTGCGGTAGCAGAGGCAAGAGGGATTGTGCTTTTAATTGCTGAGCAAAATAATTTACCAGTTTTTGAATATACGCCGAACGAAATTAAAAAAACTTTGACTGGATATGGTTCGGCGAAAAAACCGCAAATGCAGGAAATGGTGCGATTGCATTTAGGATTAGAAAAAAAGCCGCGACCGGATGATGCAGCGGATGCGCTGGCGGCGGCAATTACACATTCTTTGATGAAAATGATATAATAAACATATGATTGCGCATATAAGAGGTATAGTAGAAGAAAAATTTGGGAATGCAATTATTTTGGACGTGCATGGTGTAGGATATGAAGTAATGGTTTCGGTGCTTGATTTTGATAATGTGATGCTCGGTGAAGAACGCAAATTTTATGTTTATCATGTGGTGCGCGAAAATGCTGAGGAACTTTATGGGTTTTTAAGTCTAGCGGCTAAGAAGCTATTTGAACTTTTGATTTCGGTACAGGGAATTGGACCAAAGGCGGCAATTCAAATTTTAAGTTTAGCGGAGGCAGAAGAAGTGCGGAATGCGATAGCGAATGCTGATTTGGCGTTTATTTCTAAAGCTTCTGGTGTGGGTAAAAAATCAGCGGAAAGAGTGATTGTGGATCTTCGCGATAAAGTTGGAATACCTAGCCATTATGGTACAAGTGAAATTAAGAATGTGAAAAATAATTCTGAGCCGGATGAAGCGTTGGATGCTTTGATTGCGTTAGGTTTTTCGCTTAAAGAAGCGACGGCAGCATTGGAAAAAGTGGATATTAATTTATCGGTTGAAGAAAGAATTAAATTGGCGTTAAAGAAATAATTGTCATAATAATAAACTTCTTGATTTTGCTACTGGTGAAAATTTGGAAAAACAATCTGATGAAACTTTCCGATATTTCAGTATCGGCTTTTCATCACTATTTTTCCAAATTTCAGCCTATTAAAAGCAAAATCAATAAGTTCATTATTAGGTTGGTTAATCTTCTAATGGGAACCAGGTATCAACGATGAAATCCTCGTCGGAGACGGCAGCGACGGCAAGTAAAGGATTATAATTTTTAAATTCGCTTGATTTGTATTTTAGAAAACTTTCGGCGGCATAATGCATTTGATTTTGTTTTTCTTTGGTGATTGCATTTAACCCATCGCCGTGGATATTATTTTTGCGATATTTAACTTCTGTAAAATAAATGTTGTTATTTTTGATAGAAATAATATCAATTTCGTAAAAATAAGTTTTGTGATTTTTGGCGATTATTTCGTGGCCATTTTTAATGAGATAGTCTGCGACAGCTTCTTCGCCGCGTTTGCCAACTAATGTGGTGTTTTTCTTTTTTGGTTTTTGTTGAACGAATCCAGAAAGAGTTTTGCAAGGTTCAAAACTTAGACGATGTTCTGGACAAAGTCCGAATTCATGGATTGCCTTAATATGCGCGCTGGTGCCATAGCCGACGTGCTTATCGAAATTATAATTTGGATATTTTTTAGCGATATTTTTCATATAATTATCACGAGCGACTTTAGCGATAATGGAGGCAGCGGAAACTTCGCGAATTTTAGTGTCGGCTTTAATTAAAGTTGAGGTGTAATTTTCTAAGGGTGTGCCGGCGAGAAAATTTATGTTGCCATCAATGATAATTTGAGAAAATGGCGTGTGATTTTTTTGGATTTCTTTAACTGCGCGGCAAGTAGCGAGTTTTAGAGAATTTGTGATGCCGAGTTTGTCTAACTCTTTTGGCGTAACCCAACCTAGAGCGGTGGTGGATTCTTGCAAAATAATTTCGTTTAAATTTTCACGTTTTTTTGCAGTGAGTTTTTTAGAATCTTTTAAATCTGAGAACCAAGGTTTTTCTTCTTCTGGTAGAATTACGGCACCAACGACAAGCGGACCCGCTAAGGGTCCGCGTCCAACTTCGTCAATGCCGAGAATTGCCATTTTTAGGCTTTTTCTTCGGTAGCTTCTTCTACCTTTTCGGATTCTTTTTCAGGAACTTCTTCTTTGGTTTCTTCTTTAACTTCTTCTGTTTTTTCTTCTACTGCTTCGACTACTTCAACTTCTGGATTTTCAGCAGGAGCTTCTTCTTTGACTTCTTCTTCAACTTCGAGAGTATTTACTGCAGTACGGTCGAAATCTTTGCCGGTAAGGCGAGCGGATTTACCAGAACGCTCACGTAGATAGCGTAAGTTGTTGCGGCGAACCTTAGAGCGCTTGGTGATTTCGATTTTCTCAACAAGCGGGGAATGGATTAGGTAGGACTTTTCCACGCCTACACCAGATGCGATTTTGCGAACTACAATGCGTGCAGTATGTGATTCTTTGCGATCAACACGAATAACTACGCCTTCGAAAGTTTGTAAGCGGAATTTATTACCTTCTTTGATTTTTTGAGTGACTTTGACGGTGTCGCCAGAACGAACATCAACAACAGCAGATTTTTTCTGCGCGTCACCAATTTGCTTTAGAATAGAAAAACTCATATTTATTATACCTTTATTATTAGACAATTATCTGTAATTTTATCATACTTTTTAAAATAATTCAAGGGGTTTTACATTTTTAGTGTGGTAGAATAAAGATATGAGGATTTTATTGAAAAACGCGCGAATTTTAAAAATGACTTCCGAGCCGATTTTTGAGGGTGAGGTGGTGGTTTGTGATAATAAAATTGAATATGTGGGACCGGCGCGAGAACATAAAAAAAAATTTGAGCGCGTGATAGATTGTGAGAAAAATTTATTAATGCCGAGCTTCAAAAATGCGCATGCGCATTCGGGTATGACTTTTTTGCGTTCGCATGCAGATGATATGAATTTGCATGATTGGTTGTTTGACTATGTGTTTCCATATGAGAATTTGTTGACCGAAGATGATATTTATTGGCTTTCTCAGTTGGCATTTCTGGAATATTTGACTTCGGGGATTACAGCGGCTGCTGATATGTACTTCTTTCCAGAAGCAATTGCGAAGGCTGCGGAAGATTTTGGTTTTCGTAATCAAATTGTGTTTTTTATTAGTAATATATCTAAAATTGATGAGAAGAAAGTTTTTAAATTATACGGTGAGAATGACCCTGAAAAATTAGTGAATTTTAGTTTGGGTTTACATTCTGAATATACTGTAACTGATGAAGAAATTGATCTTATGGCCGATTTTATCCATCGACTTAAAGCTCCTTTTTATACACACTTAGCTGAGACTAAGCAAGAAGTAGAGGAATGCAAGGAACGTCGCAATGGTATGACGCCGGCAGAGTTTTTTGACTCAAAGGGACTTTGGGATTATGGTGGTGGGGCGTATCACTGTTGCTATATGACTGAAAATGATTTAGAGATTTTTAAAAAGCGTGATTTAACAGTGGTGACTTGTCCTGGTAGTAACGCAAAACTTGCGAGTGGAGTGGCAGAAATTGAAAAAATGCGCGAAATGAATATAGAAATTGCGATTGGTACAGATGGTCCGGCGTCTAATAATTGTTTAGATATGTTTAGAGAGATGTTTTTGGTTGCTGGTTTGCAAAAACTTTTGCATAAAAATCCGGCAGTAACGCCAGCGCGTGAAATTTTGAAAATGGCAACGGTAGCAAGTGCGCGAGTAATGGGACTTAATAACGCGGATATTTTGGAAGAGGGGAAATTGGCGGATATAATCATGATTGATTTATATCGTCCAAATATGCAACCGCTACATGACATTGCGAAAAATTTAGTGTTTTCTGGTTCTAAAGATAATGTAAAAATGACGATGATAAATGGGAAGATTTTGTATGAAAATGGGGAATTTAAGACATCTGTAGCGGCGAGTGAAATTTATAAAAAATGCCAAAAAATCACGGATAGAATTATTGAGGAGGGAAGGAAGTAGTTTCTCGCCTTTTTATACATCTTGTAGTTGACGTATTAGTTTCTCTATGCCGGTATATAAAATTCCATTCATGCCGACACTTTTGGCGCCATCGATATTGATTTGTCGGTCATCGATCATGGTGGCATTTTGCGGCTCACAATTACATTGTTTTAACGCTGCCAGAAAAATTTTTGGATCTGGTTTTTTAACTTTCATTTCGCTAGAAATAAAGATTTTATCAAATGATGTGTCTGCTCCAATTCTTTTTAATGTTGGTCGTAGCGAATTGGCTGAAGCGTTTGACAGCAAAGCTACATGATAGTCTGCCCGTAATTTTTTAATCAATTCTAGTATTTTTTTATCTTCTTTTTCAGTTTTCTCCCATTCTTTTTTAATCTCGCTCGTTTTAATTCCGGAAATTTGCTCGATAATATTGAATTGTTCGGCAACTGAAATTTGACCAATGTCTCCTAGTTCGTATACTTTTTTACGTATGGCGGTACGTTGTTCGGGAGTTAAATGGTATTTTTCCATCCATAGTTCTGAAACGTCTGGAAAAATTACACCATAACAGTCAAAAAATAACCATTTATCTTTAAACATTGAATTTAAACTCCACTACATCGCCATCTTGCATCACGTAAGTTTTGCCTTCGGTGCGGAGTAAGCCAGCTTCACGCACTGCTTTTTCGGAGCCGAGCCGAGCGAGGTCATCGTAGTTGCAAATTTGGGCGGCGATAAAACCGCGTTCGAAATCGGTGTGAATCGTGCCGGCGGCTTGTGGAGCTGTGGCGCCTTTTTTAATAGTCCAGGCACGACATTCTTTTTTGCCGGCGGTAAGGAAAGATTGGAGCCCGAGGGTTTTGTAGGCGGCTTGGATAAGTTCGCCGAGGGCATCGTTTTTAACACCGTAACTCTCTAAGAATTCTTTTCGCTCGTTTCTATCCATGCCAGACATTTCTTCTTCGAGCTTGGCATTGACAAAAATCGACTCTTGTGGTATAATTAAGCTATGGAGCTGTTCTTGCAGGCCCTTGTCTGTTAATCCTTGTTCATCGACGTTGAACATATAAATTACAGGTTTGTCAGTTAAAAATGGAATGTTCTCGTCTTCGGGCGATTTTTTTCTTTTGGCGGCGATTTTGGCTTTAGTTTCTTCGTCGGCAAGTTGTAATTCTAAGTTAATGATATCAATATCGTCTTTGGCTTGTGTGACGATATTGTCGACTAATTTTTGGTCGGCACGTAAAATGTCGTCGTTTTTGAAAGCGCGGACAACATGGCAAATGGCTTGGCATTCGCGAATATGAGCGAGGAATTTATTGCCGAGACCTTCGCCTTTGGAAGCACCTTGGACTAAACCAGCAATATCAACGAATTCTACCGTGGCAGGAACAACTTTATTAGTCTCGTACATTTTGGCGAGAACATCAAGGCGCTCATCAGGAACGGGGACAATACCAACATTTGGCTCAATTGTTGCAAAAGGATAATTCGCCGCGAGTGCGCCAGCGTTTGTGAGTGCATTAAATAGTGTGGATTTTCCGACATTCGGAAGGCCTATGATGCCTATCTTTAAGTTCAAAACCAACCTGTCCCGAAGTAAAATTTTTTATGTCCGTGCATTTTGTATCGCTACTTTCTGAGGTCATATGTTGGTTTGAATTTTGAAGATTGCTATCTTTAGTTTTGAAACCAACATTTACTCCGTTTTCATTAAATGTTATTAAATCTTTGCCAATTCCTTCAAAAACCGGAATTCTACCATAAATAGTAGCTTCTGTGGGATTCGCTACGACCTTTTCAATTACGATTCTCACAATTCGTTGTTTAACTTCAAAGGGCAAATTTTCTGATAACAATTCTACCATATTTTCAGCTATTTTTGTAGGGCTAACAGATGAACGATTATTTAGAATTTGATTAAACTCTAGTTTTCTCGTTTCTAAATCTATCTTTTTATCTCTTAACTCCTCAGTTAAAGCTCGTAATTTTTCTTCACTTATTAATCCTTTACCAAAAATATCAATATATCTATCATTCTCTTGCTCTAATTTCTCTAGCTTATCATTTATACTACCAATTTCAGCTTTGTACTGATAATCATTAAGAGATAATTTATCAGCAAACTTCTGAATCATAGTGGGTTGAGTAAGCACACGGCAAATTGTATCCCAAACTTTTTCATCTAAAACCGGTACACTTACACCCCTAGACATACAAACTCGTTCTAATTTTTCATATCTATTAATGCACCTATAATAACAATGATTATTAGGTGCTGGGTCACCAGTTCTTACTCTGCCGCATTCACATCTAACCAAACCGGTTAAAAGATAAAAATTCTTTTTATTATTGCGTCGATTATATTTCTTATTTTTCTCTAGCTGCTTCTGAACTTTATTAAACAAATTTCTGTCAATAATTGCTGGAACTTCAACTTTCCACCACTCGCTTTTAGGTCTTTCGCGTCTTGAAGTTTTTGCAATTTTCTTATATTTTGTAGTGTTCCTCGGATTTTTAGCTTCAACTGCTTCATTCTTTCGATAATAATGCTCGCCGATATAAGTGGTATTTCGTAAAATTCGAGCAACCGTCGTATTGCCCCACACCCCTCTTTCTGAACGAGGTGGTTTTATGCCTTCTTCTTTTAGAATCTTACGAATTTGATACATTGATTTACCATTTGCCGAAAGTTCAAACATATATTTAACAACTTTTGCTTGTTCTTCGTTAATGGTAAAAAATGCTTTATGTCCGTCTTTTCCTTTAACTGTCCTATGTAAATCATAACCAAAACATGGATTATAACCTAGCAATTCTTTATTTTCTTTAACAATCCGGCGTTTTCCGAGCATCATTCTTTCTTTGATTTTTTCACGCTCGTAATCTGCTACTGCACCGATAACTCTGCCTGAAAAGATTTCTTGTGGCGCATTTCCAGAAATTCCATGCAACTCGATTACTTCGATGCCAGCCATATTGAGCTGGTCTAAAATTATTTCTTGATGAAGAAAGATACGAGAAATCCTACTTCTATCGTAAACATATAAACGATTAAAAAGTCCATTTTTAGCGTCTTTGAGCATTTTATCGAGAGCTGGACGAGCCATTGTACTACCCGTCCAACCGTTATCCTCGTAAATTCGCTCTTTCGCAATGCTTAATCCATCTTTTTCTAGCCGCTCTAAGATTTCTACTCGTTGACCGTCAATCGTCTTTTCTTCTTCTTGATTTGCGGTAGAAACACGCATATAAGCTGCTGCGATAATTGGTTTTGTGCTTTGAAAATTGTTCATTTTTTCTTCTTATTTTTATTATATGAACCTTTTTTGCGATGTTCCACCGGCTCTCTGAGCAAACAAGCAATCAAATGCGCATTTCTTAATATGGGCGTGGCTTCTTCTTCTGAAAACTGACACAATAAATCCTTTTTTAATGCCTGCCAAAAATCTCGTTCCTTTACACCGTCTTTGAGGATAATATGGCTTTTTAATAATTTTCTTGCTTCTGAATCTTTGCGTAGATACAGAGACCTATTGATTACGATTTTTTTCATAATATTCCTTTTATATTCATTACTTTAATAATTGATGTCTTACGATTTGCAATAATTTTTCGACAATTCCATTAATGTCTTTATCGTTGCAGATATATCGTACCGTTGTTAAAGTTGTTTTTGTTTTCTTTGTGATTTTGGGAGGTTCTAGCATTGTATGCTCCTAGCTGTTTAAAATTTTTATATCTTAAAAATAAAATTTTAAACAGCTTATTCTTCTTGTTCAGTAATAAAAAGACGAATTGAGTTTTTGACACCCTGTTCCGTTCTGACAAAATTACAATTAATTAGCTCTGATATGGCTTTCGAGATACGGTTGCGCGATACTCGCCCATCGGTATTCTCGATAATTGTATCAATAAGCTGACTCTTATTGATGCCAGGTTCGTTTTTAATTTGGGTAATTATGGATTGCCTTAACTCTGCTTGCTGACTTTCTTTATCATCTTCGTATCCGTAAAAGGAAAAAGAAGAATTGTTGCCATTTTGTACTAGCTCCACCGTAAACGGATTTAGTTCTTCCATGTAGCGATTTTTTGTTTGAGTAATGGTGATTTTTCTTTCGCGTCTGACTACGGACAGATGAATGTCGCAAGCCGCTAGAATATCACTCGAACCTCTAACCATTTCGCTAGCCTCACCATTTCCTTTACGATTATGATGTAAAACTAATACTGCAATTCCGTTGTCATTTAAAACCTTAAATAAATTTAAGATTTTAGACATTTCACCAGCGTCGTTTTCTCTAGCTGAATGAAATCTGACTAAAGAATCAAAGATGACTATTTTGATGAGATTTTTTTCGCATTCAGCAATTAGCTCTTTAATATAATCATCGTCAACTTGTCTACCAATGCGGGATAAATAAAAGATTGGTTTTTCTTCCCATGGCTTTTCAGCTTTTTTAGCACCGAGTTTTTTAAAACGGTCTTGTAACATCCTTTCGCCACTTTCCTCGTCTGCCACTAGAACTCCACAACTTGTAGTTTGAAATTCGTCAAAGAGTGGTTTTTTATTAGCGATACACATGCATAGCTCTAATGCTATCCAAGTTTTAAAACTTGCTGGTGCAGCCGACATTAAAACTAGCCCACTATCTGGTATAATTTTGTCGACTAACCATTTTTGAGGCGGAAACTCAACTTGTAAAAGTTCTGAAAGCGATTTTGCTTCAAGTTTTTGCACTTTTAGCTCCTTTCCGATTTGATTAATATGGAGCCATAACGTTATGGTGTTTTTTTGGGAGGAGTGAAAGGCAATCAGCTTGTTGTACTATCTGCCTTTCACTAAGGATTTAATTATCGTTAGAGAGAGTTTTTTTAATGTTCAATTTCTAGGTGAAAATGGAAATTCCAGCATCTCCCTAACTGGTTCAATTAAAACATAGAGTATTATTTAATACACGTCGTAAAATTTTTATCACTTTTAGTACCACGCACAGAAAATCAAGGAACTATATGCTTATATTTTTCTTGCATTTTTATCATTTTTAGCATGTTTCGTCGTGTTCCGTCTTCGTCGCTAGCTGGGTGTTTTTGGTAATATTCAGCTTGAATATCGGAAACTTTTACATTATTTATCTTATCGTTATATAATTTAGAGCTTATATTTTTTACCCTTACAAGACCGACTGGGACATTATGCGTGAGATAATCCTCAATAGCTTTCCAACAATCATGATACTCTTTCTTTTCGATGCCTTTGTAGATTCGCAAATCAATAAATTCTCGCTGAACATCTACGACTTTTAACCTCTCTGCATGTTCGGATAAAACGTTTACATGGAAGTTTAGATAATTATCTCCCAATAGGCATGTGGCGATATATTGAAATTGAGTTTGTGGCATTCCGCATTTTGTTAAGATTGAGTTTATTTCACTAACGATTTCCCCCTCTAATTTTTTCATGCGTTCTTTTCCTATTTGATAATAGACGCTAACATATTCCTCGTCTTTTTCTGCGAGGAATTCTTTTTCTTCATCGCTTAAAGTATTATCTTCTTTTAAGTTAATGGTTTTATCGTAATCAGCATACGGCACAGCCATTCCTCTGTAAATTGCTACAACATAAATTAATGTATCTAATGCGGTTTGTCTGTCTGCAAAATAAAATTCGAAGTCATCGTCCGTATCTACTTCAAGTTTTTCTTTAGCGCGATGAATTGCATTTTTGAATGTGTTCCCCTCAATAATTGTTTTTATGGTTTTTATATCGTTAGCATTGTCATCTATGAGAACGTGACTATTTTTATTGGCAAGCTCTAAAATTTTTTTATTTAACTGCTTTAAAATACTTTGATAATTTTCAATCATAAAGAACTCCTATTTAGAATTAATATGTTTTAGCTTATTTTTACAAGAATTTTAGGTTAAGTGTGGCAATGCCATTTTTGTTTTTAGCGTAAAGTACACCTTTCTTAATTAGAATATTGTAACACAAATATTGATAAATGCAAGCAAAAACAGCCGTTCTCCCTTAATCTCCCATAGCTTCTCTGTGTTTTCCGTAATTTAGTTAATTGTTATGTTATCTTTTAAAGGAAAATATGATATAATTAAATTGTTCTAGATTTATATTTCGTACCAGGTTGAAACCGACATCAAAGGTTGAACCTCGAGTGGGGCACTCGCTCCAGTTGGCTCAACCGCCTGCTACGAAAAATGAAGTCTAGAACACTCCATAGCGAGTGTTCCACTTGTTTTATGGGGATAGTTAATCTATTAGAAAGGAAAAACTATGGCAAGTGGACAATTGAGCACCAAGCAATTAAGGGAAAAGATAAGTTCCCTAAAAGAAAAAATCGAATCAATGGATTCGTCCTATGAAACAAAAATTTCCGTTCTAGAATCTAAAAAACAAGCACTAGAAACTAAAAGTCGCATGACAGCTTCGCTTAAAATTATGCCGAAAGCGTCAGAAAAAGTTGAACGCGCTATTGCCGAACTTGAAGTGGTTGATGAAGAACTTGAACGCCTGCGCAACGAGCGTGACGAAAAACTTTCAGAAGCAAAACAAACTTTGTCAGATTTAAAAGCCGAGCTTAAAAATGCCAAAAGCTCAGACAAAGAAGAATTTTCTAAAAAGGTAAAAGACGCAAAAACTAAAGCGTCAAAAATGAATTCAATCCGAATCGGCATGATTATTAGCGGAATCGGATTGTTTTTTGCATTAGCGTCATTATTTAACATCGGAAATGGCAATGCTTCAGGGGTTGCAATATTTACCCTTATACTGGGCGCAATTTCTGCCATTTTTTCAGTTCCAGCATTTTTGAAAGAGCTTAAAGAGCGCAAAAAATATGTAAAAGCTCTAATCGGACTAATTATGACTGGCGCCGTAATTCTTTCTGCAATTATTACAATTATTGCAGACCCAATCGCTGTCAACGTTAGATGTGGCAAGTTAAACAGCGAAGACGAGATGTCTATCGATGAAAAATCTATCTGCAAAGCGCGCAGAGAGGAGCTAAAAGCTAAGCAAGAAGCTGATAAGAAAGCTAAGGAAGAAGAAACTCAGAAAAAGAAAGACGAGTGTTCCGCAAAGAACTACGACTGGAACTACTCAGAAAATCGTTGCAACAATGATGACGAGCAAAAAGTAGCCAACGAGAAGAAACAAGCAGAGGAAGCAGAAAAGAAAGCCAAAGAGGAATGCTCTGCTAAAAATTACGACTGGAACTCAACCGAGAAGCGTTGCAATAATGATTCTGAACAACAAGCCGCAAATCAAAAGAAAGCCGAAGAACAACGCAAAATTGAGGAAGCCAATAAAACTACTACTTATACCGGCAAAGACCACGACGCAAATGATAATGCCGGCAGATATAACAAGATTATGAATGCCTGCTGGGATAAACTCCAAGAATTCTGGACAGGTGGCGTTGTCATATTAGATAGCGACGATGGCTATCCAGTTACCTATAGTGTTACCTTGAAAGGTGACGGAACACTTGTCGAAGGTTATATGCTTGGCACTTATAGAACCAACGGCGGAAAGCTCAAAGAGTTGAATTGCTCTTACAAAAATGGCTCGGCTAGCGTTTCAGGAATATAATTTAAAAATGATTTTAGTAATTATTTTAATCGGCGGATTACTTTATCTGGGCTACCTATTCTTCACGGTAGCCCTACCAGTTATTGTTCTCGCAATCAAGGGTATAATAGCCTTAATTAGAAAAGGTCACACCGCAAAAGAAAAGAAGCGAATTATCGAGAGTATCGAAGCTCAAACACCTAAGAGCGAGCGAGAAAAGCTGAAAGACGAAATTAGACGAGAAATTTTGAAAGAAGAATTGAGAGCTGAAATTTTAGCAGAAAGCAAAACTAAAACCTCAAAAAAATCTAAAAAATAAAAGAGATAAAAACTGGATTTCCCCTTTGAGAGTTCATATAATTTTTGTATGAAAGACCCAAAGGCAGAAGCCCTATTATCTCAAGTATTCAAACCAAAAGCCGATGAAGTTCACGATAACGCAAAATCTGTGACAATCATGAAATATCTCGGCAGTGATGACGATTACCATTTCCTTGTTTTAGATAAGTTTAATATTGCAGATGAAGTTGAACGACTTGATTATATGAATTATTTAAGAGATAAAATGCTGAAGTCTGGTAAGATGAAAAAACATTTGTGGACGAAGACGACTGTCCTTTTTTGAGGTCTTATGAAATTACAACGACAAGAACTCAGAAACTTTTATAAATACGAGCAAGTTAGACAAAGTGGTAAATTTAATATGATTACTGAATCAGAGCTTGCGGCGCAAACTGCTGAACTAGAAATTGACGAATATCGTAATGTGGTTCGTAGATATTTCCAATATAAACAATTTATCATTAAAAAATATGGCTCAATTGATAATTTTATGAGGGAATTCAAATGGAAGTAATGGGCTATACTTGTAAGACGACATTTTGGCAAGATTTTACGATTGCTGACAAATATGGCAAAAGCGCAATTATTGATACTTTTAAAAGAGCAAAAGCCGAATGGGGAAAAGATAAAATCTACGGCACAGAATTATCTCTCGTTTTAAACTGGAAATGTCATTATCATTACGAAACTGGCGAGGACGAACTAAGTCAACTTTATGCAAAACTATGGCAAGATTACGATAGCTGGATTCTTGATAACTGGACGAAATCAAATCTCGATTATTATCTGAAAACGACAGACTAAATGCACGATATTTAGTTTTTAAACCAACATATTAATCTTTTTATTTTCCCGACACCAGCTGAACCTCCACTCCATACATCTTCTTTCTAATTTTATTTATATAAGCATCAGAATAGCCACGCTTTCCGTGGTCGGGTTTAGGCAGTTTGACTTTACAAGAGAACGGTATATATGTGGTCGTATGTTGGTTTAAAATTTCAAGATTCCAATTTTTAAATTAATAGTTCACCTTTCATTAATTATCTCTATAAATTATAACACATTTCACGTATAATGTAGTATATGAACGCTACTGATTTTATAAAAAATATAAAATATGATTCGTTTGTAGATATAGAAAATACTTCGCACCAAGCTGTATTTATGGCAAGCTATGTAACCGAAAAGTATCCAGACGACGAATATTATAAAATATTTTTTAGAGATAATACAATCTTAGAAGTCATTCCTAGCTTACAAGAATTTTTCTTTTGTGATGACTCACGCAGAAATATCGACAGAGAACTAATAGTAAATAGCGGAAGACAATTAGAAATTGATGGTAAAAAATTTTTGTCAAACGGTAGCGAAGATAATCAGTATTTGAAGAAAATTTATTTTGGCGACATCAAGGATGGTGAAGGAAATTGTAAATTTCGTGACTACGAGTGTGGAGACGAAGTGTGGAGTTTGGCAACTCTAGAAAACGGCGAAAAAGCCGATATCCATGTCAGAAAAATTCTTTCAGAAGATATTTTGGCATAAAATAAAAAAGGTCCTGAGCCTGTTTAATTTTTTATGTTACAAATCGATGTTATAATAAAGACATGACAACAAGTCGAAACAATGAGCAAAAAGGTACAACGCCAGCAAACAGCGAGGATAATCCAGCCGTTTCACTAGAAAACTCGCCCGATTTCGAAAAAAATCTTATCCCCGCTTCCATTCGCAAAATCGATTTTTCTAACCCAAGCGAAAAAGATATAAGCACACTTGCCGACATCACAACTTCTTGTTTTCTAGAAAAATACGGAAAATATGAAGGCATAGCAGAAAATGCCGAAAAATTTAAAACTAGTTTTTCTTTTTTAGATAAGGAACAATATTTAAAAGCTATCGAGACTGAAAAAAATCTCGATTCAGTTGGCGCTTATGTTTTGGGTAAACACCAAGTGTTTATCGACAAAGAATCGATGCACAAAGACCCCGACTTCGATTTTACAACTTTCCTGCACGAAGCTTATCACTTTTTCAGCATCGAAAATGGCGCTGGATATAGTTTAGATTCATCAATGGGTTTCACCGTTTCAGAAAAAATAAACGACGATCCAGAATTATCTCAATTGTTAGTTGACGGCACCAATGCGCTCTGCGAAGGCGCAACCCAATCATTAGCCGTCAACATGCACCACGATTTAGGTTTTGCACATTACAATAACGCCTACCCACTAGAATCGACCCTTGCGAATAGCATTGCGTATATCGTCGGCGAAGAAAAGTTCGAAGAGGCCTTTTTTACAATGCCACTAGAAGAAGTTAGATTAAGATTTGAAAGTTTAGCAGTTCCTGAAGGGGAAGAAATTGAAGAAGATTACGCGAACGGAGCATTCGGCTCATGCCTGGTAAATCTAGGCATCTGTATAAATTATTGTAATAACATTTTGAAGAAATATGAGGATAGTGACAACGATGATGAAATGTCGGATGAAGACAAAGATACAATCTACCACGCTATCGAAGATTTTTCAAAACAATTATATGAATATGTCCATCAACACAACACCGATTTATAAATTTCACTATTTAATTTCTTCTTTCACTCTATCATGATATTCGCGATTGCTGATTAAATCATTTTCATCAATATAATCCGTAAACATAATTCCATTATTATGATCTGTTTCATGCTGAACCACATGTGCTACAAATCCATCAATAATCTCTTCATGTGTGCTGCCTTTTTCGTCATCATAGCGAATTTTAATTTTTTTATAACGCGGGACTTCAGCATAAAGTGGCTCTCCATTTTTATCAAGCACGCTACAACAACCCTCCCACATTGGTATTTTATCGCCAAAAGTTTCAATTATTTCAGTATTTATACAGACCTTATCGAATGGTTTTAAATTCGGGCGGTTCGGCGTCGGCTTAATCGCTATGATACTAAGTGCAACTGGAACACCAACTTGCACAGCACTCATCCCAACGCCATATTTACCATCTTTTGAAATTTCTTTAATATCAGCAATAAGCTTCTGAATACGCGGCGATAATATCTCCTTTCGCGAAAGTTTACGCGTCTTTTTATGAAGAATTTCATTCGGCTCAATTACAACCTCAAATATACTCATACCATTATATTATAACAAAATCGCAATTATTTCTAAATTCATCATAAAGATTCCAATCAAAAGTTTCAAAACTTTCACCATTCAAAACATGTAGAAGATTTTTTAAAAGACCGCTATGGCTAACTACTAAAATATTTTTAGCATCAATTTGTTTTATTTTGCGTGCAAAATCTTCCGCTCGTTTAAATAATTCTTGATCCGATTCGACGCTATTATTTTTATCATAATCATTCCAATCAATCTCGCATTTATTCCTTCCGGAATACACACCACAATCACGTTCCATCAGTAAAACATCCTCAATAATTTTTGTTTTATTTCGACAAATTATTTCAGCAGTTTCTTTCGCGCGAATTAGTGGAGAACTATAACAAACATCAAAATCAATCTCCGCTAATTTCTTAGCTACTAGTAGCGCTTGGTCCTTTCCATTTTTATTCAACGGAATATCTTTTTGCCCTATCAAAATTCCATTTTTATTCCAATCCGTCTCACCGTGCCGAACTAAGTATATTTTCATGTTTTTATTATAACATCTTTAAGCTTATTTTGGCAGTTGCCGAGGATTACTCGGCAACTGAATAAAATTAAAATAAATTATTTTTCAAAAAAACTCTTGCAATATAATTATTCTTATGTTAATATGAGGTTAGCTGCGAAGGTCATATAAAAATAGAACAATAACAAAAATAAAAACGATTTGTTATTAGAAAGGTCATACAAAAAAGGTTTTTTGTTATGTTTTTTAATCAAACATTTCAAATAAATTTCACAAACAATGACGTTGTTGTTCCTGTGCCAGACACTGGTGTTTCTTTTAGCGCAGTAGTGGATCAACTAGGAACAACTGGACATATAACTATAATTGCAAGTATTTTACTCCTAGCTATTTTGCTAGTTTTACTTTGTTTGCGCCGTAAAGCTAAGACTCCTCGCACTAGTTTTATCTTCAATATTCTTACTATATTCTTCTTCTCTTTCTTTGCTGGAGCTTCTACTTCTGCCATCTTCCAGACGGTGCATGCTATAAACGTCATTGAAAATTCTGTGGTATTAGATTTGGAATTAAATGCTGCAGATGATGAAGTAATTAGCTCTAAAGATACTACCCTTACTCTAGACACAGATTACCCAGATGGTTATATTGTATTTGCCTATATGAACGAGGATAACTCGGTTTGTGATGAATCACGTGAGCATTGTTTTAGTTATACAAGCCAAGCTACTACTATAGACGATCTTTCTGTGAACTCTTATGGAATTATGAGTGAGGGAGGAGATTACGATATAATTTCTGTAGACAGCGAACATCCAACTAAGATTAAAGATAGTGAAGCAGCGACAGCTTCGGGAGTTAACATTCCAGTTACTTATGCTGTTCGTGCAGATAAATCTATGCCAACAGATTTTTACACTACAAATGATAGCGCTATTCATTTTGAGATAACTCCAGATATCTATAACCTCCACTATATAGATGGTACAGACACCCCACAAGTCATAGAACAAAGACACAACCCAGTCTTCTCTATCCCAGCTGCTCCAGTTAAACCAGGTTATACCTTTCTCTCTTGGAACACCAAAGCCGATGGCACTGGTACTAGCTACCAACCAGGGGATACTATCACTCTAGATTATGTAGACTTCACCATCTATCCTATCTGGCAAACCAATACCTTCATCATTAACTACGATGCCAATACCACAGACACTGTTACTAATATGCCAACCACTCCAGTCTCCCAGACAGGCAACCCAACCTTCGCCTTAGAAGACATCACTCCAGCCAGAGTTGGCTATAACTTCCTTGGTTGGGCTACCGATCCATCTGCCACTACTCCAGAACACCAACCAGGCACTACTATCACCCTAGACAACCCAACCACTGGTACCACTAATAACCAAACCTTCTATGCTGTATGGGGAGATAATATCTACACCCTTATCTACATAGATGGCGATGGTACAGAACATGTCTTAACCCAAGAAACTAACCCAGTCTTCACTGTGCCAGCTGCTGTGGCTAAGACTGGCTATACCTTTGAAGAATGGAATACAAAGCAAGATGGTACTGGCGATAGCTATACTCCAGGTGGCACTATCACTCTCCCAGAAGATCCAACTTCCGTAGCTACTCTCTATCCAATCTTCACTGCCAACACCTATGTTGCAACCTTTAATGCCAATGGTGGCACCTTCCCAGGCAGTACTACTACCACAATAACAGAAACCTACGATTCTAACTATATCCTCCCAACAACAGAGCAACCAACTAGAACTGGCCATAACTTCCTTGGTTGGTTCACCGCTGCAACAGGTGGCACCGAAGTTACTACTTCAACCACAGTAACCACTGCAGGGAACCATACCCTCTATGCCCATTGGGAAGCTATCATTACTACCTATACTGTCCATTACGATGCTAATGGTGGTACCAACTCTCCAGCCGATACTACTGCAGATATAGAATATGGCCAACCTACCAGCCTCACCCTCACTACAGATACTCCAACCCCACCAGAAGGCAAAGAATTCCTAGGTTGGGCCACCACCCCTACCGCCACCACAGCAGAATACGAATCCGGTGCCGAATATACCTTTCCAGCAGGCATTACCGAAACAATTCTCCATGCTGTCTATGAAGATGCCGCCCCAACCTGCCCTGCTGGCATGCCAACCATGCAATCTATAAATAGTGATTATATAGCTGATATGACCACAGACGAACAGGTAGAGATGTGTGATACCCGTGATGCCAAGGTCTATACTGTCTCCAAGCTCCAAGACGGCAATCTTTGGATGACGCAGAACCTTGCCCTTGGCGATGAAAATGGTATCACTATCACCAAAGAAGATTCGGATATCACTGCAGATACCTTTACTATCTCAAGCTCTGATGCTCATGATGCCACAGGCACAGAGTGGTCTGGTAGGCATTATAGTTATGATGATCCAGAATTCGCCTACTACACTCCATTAACAGACCCAGGCAACTATGGCAACTACTACAACTGGCCAGCCGCTACAGCTGGAACTGGTACTAGCGCTGTAACTTCTGGCGATGCCCCATCTTCCATCTGTCCAAAGGGTTGGAAACTACCAAAAGGTGGTGACGGCGGCCAGTTCCAATCTCTCTATACTGCCTATGGCTCTAACTACGATAATTTCAAAACAGCCTTTGACGTGGTGCCCTTTGGCGGTTACAGCGAAGGTGGTGTATTTCGCCAGGATGAATACAGCCTCTGGTGGTCTCGTACGGCGTACGAGTATGATAGCGACGACGCATACCGATTGTACGTAGATTCCTATGCTGCCTCCGGCGATCCAACGAGCAGCTACGGTAAGTATACCGGCCAATCTGTACGCTGTGTAGCCGAAGGCCCACAACCAAAAGATCTAAGCAGCATCGAAACCATGCAAGAAATGACCCCAGAAATTGTGGCTAATACTACTGAAAACACCACCAAACAACTCAAAGACACCCGTGACGATAAACTATATTGGGTAACCAAACTCGCAGACGGTAACATCTGGATGACCCAGAACCTAGATCTCGGCGGAGATACAGATATGACCCTTACTACAGAAACTACAGACCTTCACCCAGAGAAGGCTGGTGGCACTTCAGAATTTGTACTTAAAGCTTCCAAAAGAGATTTCTTAAGAACCTATGCTGTATCAGAGATGAATGATCCAGGAGATTATTATATAGCTAATGGCACCGCATCCTCTCATACTAGTGTTTCTGGTCTAGCTCAAGATGCCGAAGAGTGGCATTGGCATCAGGGTAACTACTATAACTGGTATGCTGCTACTGCAGGTTCAAATGCTAGCGAGATGTCTAGAGATCAAGAAGCTCCACAATCTATATGTCCAAAAGGCTGGAGATTGCCATATGACGGTAGTTCTGTCTCTAAGTCCTTTGCTGATCTTATAAATAAACTTAGTTTAACAGCCTCTAATATTACTGCTTCTCCGGTCTATTTTACTCTTGCTGGATCATACAGTTCTAGTGTCATGGCGTTGGGTACCAATGGTCGCCTTTTGAGTTCTAATGCATTTGGTAAGGACTACGCTACTGGCATGTATGGTGCTTATACACTTGTTTTTAATTCGTCTTATGTCCATACTCACAATACTGTAACTGCCTATAATGGTCAACCTGTCCGTTGTGTGGCAGATACTTCTACGTCCTCGTCGCCTCTCGGTGAAACCTTCAGACAGGATGGTCAAAATGGTGGCAAAGTTGATCTTTGGGTGATCTTGGCACTTATTAGCTCCTCGGCACTGATGTGCTACCTAATCTCTGCCTTGCGCCGAGAAAATAAAAGAATAGCTAATGAATAACACATTCAGTTGCCGAGGATTACTCGGCAACTGAATTTGGTAGGGTGTGGTAAAATAATAGTATAATATGAAATTTCAAGAGAAAAAAATTGAAAAATGCTGGGTGGGGGAGACACAGAAAACTTGCTATGCCACGCGGGAAGAGGCTGAAGTGGCAGCGCAGGTGGCGGCACATGACTATGGTGCGCCGGAACTTAGCGTATATAAATGTGAATTTGGCGACCACTGGCATTTGAGTTCGAAAAATGGCAAGGCGCACATCGTAAGCTGTGTGATTTTGCTTATTATCGCGGCGATTTTGACAGCTGGGTTTTTGAATCGGGACTATCTGCTAGATTATTTTAGGGCTATGAATTATGAGCCATCTAGCGAGATGGCGGAGATTCGCGATAAAATAGATCTGACGGAACATGGTGAGTTTATTTTTAATGTGTCGAGACCGGTTTTAGATAGCCAAAATGATTTTAATAATCATTGCATAACCGTAGCGAGCGAAACGGCGGTTCTAGGGTGCTACACCAACAAAACTATTTATATATATAATATAGAAAGTGCGGAACTGGAGGGAATTAGGGAAGTGACGGCGGCGCATGAGCTTTTGCACGCGGTGTATGCGAGAATGGATGATGCGAAAAAGGCGGAACTTTTGGCGAGTTTGAAACAGGTTTATAAAGAGAATATGGATGTTTTGCAGGATGATTTGGATTTGTACGCGGATGTGGAACGTGAGGAGGAGATTTATGTGCGTGTAGGGACAGAGTTGGCCGATTTGCCGGATGATTTGGAAAAGCACTATGCGGAGATTTTTAAGGATCAAGATAAAATTGCGGCTTATTATAATAAATATAGTTCGGTGTTTAAGGATTTAAAGGCGGAGCTTGAGACTTTGACAGCAGAAATGGAAGATTTGAGCGAGCAGATTGAAGCGAAGAAAGTTCTATACGAGACGCGGGCCGGAGTATTATCTTCTGAAATAGCGGAATTTAATGATTGTGCGACGAGGGCTGGGTGTTTTGCGAGCGAGACGGAGTATAGTAATCGACGAGCGGAGCTTGTAGGTGAACAAGAAAGTTTGAACGGCATTTATAATGAAATTACGAATTTGGTAAATGAATATAATATACGGGTTGAGGCTTATAATGCGGATATTTTAAGGAACAAGGAGTTAAATACAATGATAAATTCTAACCAAAAGCCGAGCGAGGTGAGTATTTAGGCTTTACAGGGGCGTGATTTTGCTATAATATAAACAATATGAAATTACGAGTGCGGAGATTGTCGTTGGTGGGGGTTTTGTTGGCTGGTGTAGCGACATGGATTTTTATAAATCCAGAGAGTTATGATGTAATTTTTACAACAGACAGCGGAAAAGATTATTCGGCAGAGGCGGTAACTGAAGCTTTCGATGGTGACCTTTTAGCAACGGAAGTTTTAGAAAAGTTGGAAGTAAAGGGGCGGGCGCCAAAAACTGGTTATTCTAGAGAAGAATTTTATGGTGGTTGGCCAACGGTGGATGGCTGCAGTTTAAGACAGAAAATTTTAAAAAGGGAATTTGGTGATTCGGCAGTTTTAGAAGAATGTAATGTGGTGGCGGGAGAGTTTGATGAGCCATATTTAGGGGAACATATAAAATTTACTACGCGTGAAGAAATTGCGAAGGGGGTGCAAATTGACCATGTAGTGGCGCTTTCTGATGCGTGGCAAAAGGGTGCGCAAAATATTGAAAAAGAAAAACGTTATGAGCTGGCAACAGATCCGTTAAATCTGTTAGCGGTGGATGCGGCGACGAACGAGAAAAAGTCTGATGGTGATGCGGCGACTTGGTTGCCGCCGAACAAGAAATTCCGCTGCCAGTATGTGGCGAGGCAAGTGTCGGTAAAATATAAATATGGTTTGTGGGTGACAGAGGCGGAAAAAACCGCGATAAGTGAAGTTTTGAAAAATTGCCCGAATGAACCGGCGGTTGGTATTTGAAAAATTTGTGCTATAATAATTATTATTAAGTAAATGGAGGACATATGAAAAAAATAATTTGGTATTTGTCTGGGGCGGCAGTACTATTGATTGTAGGGGCATTTTTGTTGGGTAGATATACGTTCCCTGAGGTATTATCGGTATTGCCAGCGCCAGAGTTGGCTGAAGGTGAACGCGGGGAATTAGGAATTGACAAAAATGTCAACGAAACAACAATTGATAATTATTTGGGTCGTAGTGACAGTGTTTACCGAGATTTGAGGATGTTGGAAGATCCAGCTGATTATGGAGCAATTGGCGGCGATTCTTATCTGTCTGGTTTTGTGAAAGGATTTGAAGTGGTTCCGTTCCCTTATATCGTGAATGTAACTGGTTTGCCAGAAGCAGTCGGTGATACATATCTTGGTGAAACTCTGTTTACTAATGAAGGTGAAGAATATAAAGCGAATTTTACTGAATCGATGGATATTTTGGAAGGTCTTTTCCCTAAAGATAAGGTAATTTTCTTGATGTGTGGCGGTGGTGGATATTCTGGTATGATGAAAAAAATGTTGGTGACACTTGGTTGGGATGAGGGCAAGATTTATGATGTGGGTGGATATTGGTTCTATGAAGGAAAGAATAAGGTAGAAGTAAAGCGAGTCTTAGATGATGGTAAAGCAACTTATGATTTTTATAAAGTGCCATATCATGAGATTAGATTTGCAGATTTAAATAGTATTTAAGATGATAAAAAATAAGAAGAAGCCAGTAAAAGTATGGGTGCTCGTAGTAGCTCTAGCTGTGGTAGTAGTTGGTAGTGTACTTTTTGTAGGTGCGGTGGCTGGTTGGTTTAGCCAGCCACAAACACCAACGAACATCGTAATAAGTGAAGAATTTGTAAAAAATGATACAGAAGCAGGAAGAAAGATTACGGTAGATACACCAAAGCTTAATGAACTATTAGCGAATAAGAAAACATTTATAGGTATCAGTCATTTACCTACCTGTACGGCAAATGTTATGTCTTATATTGAGGATTATGCAGAACAAAATGGGTTAATGTATGTATATTATCCGTGGTCGCAACTGCGTGAAATGGAATTTCATGATGAAATTAAATTTGCGCCGTCGGTATTTATAGTAGCTGAAGGCAAATTGATAGATTTTTTGGCAGCAGATTCGGATGACGATGTGGATAAATATAATGATTATAGGGTTTTTTCTGATTGGCTAGATAAGTATTTGATTAATTCGTGATATTTAAAAATATAAATATACTTAAAATGTATTGACATTTTATTACGCTAATGTATAATAATAAGTGTTAAAAGGTCATATTTTAACGCAAAATATAAACTAATTTCTACCTTAAGTAGGAAAGGAAAAAAATATGAAAAAAACTTTAGGTATAGCCGCGGCTGCAGTTCTTGCCGCTGCTCCGTTCTCAGCGGTATTTGCTGCCGTTGACGATACGAACTGGGTGAAAGAGCATACCGACACACTTAATGTCAACGTCGGTCTTGTTTGTACACTTGGTACTATCGATGCGGATGGCAAGCCAGTTAAAGTTGATGCTACTACCCATACCAATGGTGATGGCAGCGTTAATCCTGCTGGCGTTTGGGCAGGAGATGTTCTTGCCGGTACAATGATGCCTGGCACTGCTAATACTAATTTTGGTAGTAGCACTCTTTCTGTAAAATGTAACGATTCAGCAGGTTACACTATTACTGCAGAAGGTGCTAGTACTGTGTCTGGGCATAAAACTGATCTTTATGCTGCTGATGCTGATGCTGGTGCGGGTGCGGCGATTGCTTCAACCGCTTCTGAACCAACAGCAACTGCTTCTAACTGGGCTTTCCAAGTTAGCACTAGCGTAAAGAAGAAAGATGGTGTAAGCTCTCCGGCTGTATCTGGCTGGCAAGCTGTTCCTTCAACTGCGGCTACAATTGTCTCACAAGACAAGGCTAGTAGCTTGACTGGTGATGGTGATCAATATACCATTAGCTATGGTGTAAGCGTCGACAGCGATCAGGAAGAAGGTTCCTACGTTGGTAAAGTCAATTATGTACTTGCCAAAGTTACTCCTGATGCATAAATAGCTCTAGGAACTTTAAAAATAGCTACCGTCTCTTTGTGGGCGGTAGCTTTATTGGTAAAAATAATAGGAAAAAGAAATGGATGATTCAGAGAATATGGTAAATCAAAAAAACAACAATGGTGTTATCGCCGGCGCTATAATTTTTGGTTTGATATTAATTGGCATTATTTTATTTTTTATTTTTCAGGGCAGTACTACTACTACAGGTGATAATCTGGAAGGTACTACGAATAAAGCACTTGTCTGTACGAGTGATATTTTAGATTATCCATTTTTTGCTTATGATAATTCCGATCACAAATATACAGAGATTAATATATTGTTCTCTGGTAATGATATGCAATCTATTTCTTTGTCGCATAGTTTATATTATTATAATGATAATAGTCTTGTTGTTGGTAGCGAGGCGCACAACCACGCTGCGATGAATATGAATTTTAGTGAGAGCGGCTTACCAGCAGATTCCTTTAATGCAAAATATACTAAGTTTGAGAATGAAATGCGTATGGACTTGTATACTACCGAATCAAATATAAATAGCCGTACTTTAAATTATTTTCTTATTGATGTTAACGATGGCTATGTACCGAGTGAATTAGGAAGTTATAGAGATTTTTATGAAAGTAAGGGTATGAATTGTGAAGAATTTGATAAAAAATAAGTTTTTTGGCTAAAAATGTGATAAGATTATAAAAATAGAAGGAGGTATATGAATAAAGTCAAACAAGTGGCGGGTAAGGTATTATTGAGTATTGTCGCTATAGTGGCGATTTTATCTAATTGTTGTGCAGACGCATTTGCTGATAATGAATTTTCTGTATCACCTATGAATCAAAAAGTTATTCTCTATGCGGGAGAAACTTATACTGGTAGTTTTATTGTTACTAATCCGCAGAGCAATCAACGTGATTTTTATTATGATCTAAGTGTTTCCCCGTTTTTTGTAGACGATGAATATAAGCCGACTTATGAGAATAATGGTGATTACAATCAAATTGTGAATTGGGTAGAGTTATCGAAAAAAGAAGGAGTGATTGTTCCTAATTCTAGTGAGGAAATCTATTTTAATATAAATGTGCCAGAAGATGCTCCAGCTGGTGGGCAGTATGCTGCAATTATGGTGACATCAAAAGATCAACCATCGACTGAAGGTTCCTTGAATATTCAAAATAAACTTTCGATTGCGCATCTTATTTATGCCGAAATTGCTGGTGCTACAGTGCGTGAAGGCGAAATTACCGATGCTAATGTTCCTAGCTTCTTGTTTTCTGGTAATATTTCTGGCGTCTCAAATATAAAAAATTCTGGTAACGTTCATTCCATTGCTACTTACAAAATGCGAGTTTACCCACTTTTCTCAGATGAAGAAGTTTATACTAACGAAGAAGATCCTGAAAATAAAATTATTTTGCCTGGCCGCGCTCTTATGAATACTACGCAGTGGGAAGAAACGCCGATGGTTGGTATTTTTAACGTTGTCTATACTGTAGATTTTGAAGGGGTTACTACTGAAGTTAAGAAAATAGTTGTTGTTTGTCCGATTTGGTTGCTTGCTATTATTGTAGCCGTTATTTTATCCATTATTCTTTGGTTTGTTTCTAGAATTAAATCAAGCAAAAAGAATCGTCAAGACTAATCTTTAAAAAATAAAAAATTTTTAAGAAAAACTCTTGCAATAATTAAAAAAGTGCGATATAATGGGCAACAGTTGATCATGTCATTTCTTTATGACCTCTGAAAAAGAAAAGGAATTATGCGAGGTAGATTTCGTTTGTTGAGGTCGCTCAAAAAATAATTCGGTTAACAATTTGAATTAACGATTAAAAGATTTTAAATGACAGCATCTAGACAATCGAACTTCGATTGCTAGTTATGTCAATGCATAAAAAGGTAAATAAGGGCACTGATAGTGGATGCCTTGACAATCAATACCGATGAAAGCCGTAGAAGTCTGCGATAAGCCTCGGGGATCTGACAGCGAGAAATGATCCGGGGATTGCCGAATGGGGAAACCTATCTCAAGTCATGTTGAGATGTCGCTACCTGAACACATAGGGTAGAGGACGGGAACGGACCGAACTGAATCATCTTAGTAGGCCCAGGAAAAGAGAATAACCAATGATTCCGAAAGTAGTGGCGAGCGAAATTGGAACAGCCCAAACCTTAAGATAACCATACGGTTTAACGGCCAGAGTTATTAAAGGGGTTGCGAAATTAGATGTTTTTTATGTAAAGTCGCTTATGGCGATTTTGCATAAAAATGAATAGCGTTAACTAAGTCAGTAAAGATACAATCCTTTAGATCATAGCAGAAGTTTTTGGAATGAAACGCCAAAGAGGGTGAAAGTCCCGTACGCGAAATGGTCTTAGGCTTTATATATCTATTTTCAAGTAGGACGGGGCACGAGAAACCCTGTTTGAATCTGGCAGGACCACCTGCCAAGGCTAAATATATTGATTGATCGATAGCGAACTAGTACAGTGATGGAAAGGTGAAAAGAACCCCGGGAGGGGAGTGAAATAGA
>JAZLJU010000027.1:0-14204 GCA_045618065.1 Candidatus Nanosyncoccus sp. | reverse complement strand
GAAGCTGCCGAAAAGTCCGGCTCTCTTAATACCGCCGCCCATGCTTTAGAGCAAGGCAAAGAGGTTTTTGCGGTGCCAGGCAATATTACTAATCCATATTCGCAGGGGTGCAATAAATTGATTAAACAGGGTGCCAACCCTTATACAGAGATATCAGATTTGACTAGATTGCTATTTCCAGAGGAATTTGCTAAAAAACACTCGAAAACCCCCCTTAAAATAACCGGTGACAATGAGGCCGAGTCGGCGATTTTGCAGGCGCTCTCTAGCGGCCTCAGAAATGGTGAAGAAATCATACAATTCACTAATTTATCCCCTGCCGAATTCAACGAAACCACCACAATTTTAGAAATAAAAGGCAGAATTCGCGCTTTAGGTGCTAATAACTGGGGATTAAATTAGAAAAATCATAGCCAGTGGGCGGGTGACAGACTTGGAGGGGGACCCCCAAAAATTCTTTAATTCTTGGGGGAGGAAAATCTGGCAGTACCCGCCCGGTAAAATTTATATCGAATCGTCGATTGTTTCGTCAATTTTATCGACCAAATCGCGCAAGATTTCTGGTAATTTGGCTTTTTCGTCAGGGGTAAATTTAGAAAGCACGAAATCCGTATCGCCTATTTTTTTGCGCAATTCATCATTCCCTGTGCCTACCCTAATACGCGGGAAAACATCAGTGTTTAACTCTTTTACGATTGATTTTAGTCCATTATTCCCGCCGGCAGAACCTTTCTCGCGATAACGCAAAACCCCAAAATCTAGGTTAAAATCATCACAAACCACCAAAATATCAGAGGTGGGTATCTTATAATAATGCGCATAAGCTTGCACCGCCTTACCAGAGTCATTATAGAAATCTCGCGGTTTTATAAACAGAATATCGCCCCTGCGGCCATAAATAGCCCCTAGGAACGGTTTAGACTGCCAATTAAGGTTATGTAGCTTAAAATAAAAATCCAGTCCTAAAAACCCCGCATTGTGGCGTGTAAAATTATACTTATCCCCTGGATTGCCTAAACCTACAACTAATTTCATATGTTTATTATACCATGAAAAACCTCCCTAATAGGGAGGTTTTCTACGCATAGATTACTTAAAACATTCAGCGATAGCAATTGCTGCTGGCGAGCGTACGATCTCGTCTTTATTTAGCGTAATGATTGCTGCTTCTGGTCTTCCTGCTAACTTTGAGGCGCTATAGCTCAAACCATTAGATGTTCGATTCAAATGCGGATTTGTTAGCTGTGATGGGTCTCCAGATACTATGATCTTAGAATTATTGCCGATTCTAGATAGAAGCGCTTTCGCTTGATAACGTTCCATGTCTTGAAATTCGTCATAAATAATAAAACTATTTTCAATTGAGCGTCCACCCATAAAAATTACTGGCTCAAATTCAAAATACTTTTTTAAGGTTTCGTCGACATGTTTATCTGCGCAATCGCGTTCTACCGATAAGTTGCTAGAATTATCTGATTTTTTCCCATTTTTAGGGTTTGTCAGCTTCAAAATCGAGCGCAAATTATCTATGATAGGCTTAGACTTGACCAATGTTTTCTCTGTGGCATCGCCAGGTACAAAACCTATTTCAGCACCTAAAGCTCCATCACGTGGGCAAATAAAAATTCGCTCATAAATTGAATCCTCGGACACCCCAAAATATCCAGCTGCCACTGACAAAAATGTTTTGCCAGTACCAAAAGTTCCAGATACTACTACCAGCGGAATTTCCTCTGGTGGAGCCAGCAAAGCTTCTAAAAGCATTGCTTGTCCAGCCGTTTTTGGCCAGATTTTATTGAACCTTGGACTTTTAAATTTGAAATATCTTAATGGTAGAAGTGCATTTTCAGACTGCACAAATCTTCCGATATTTACAAAAGAGCGGTCCACTTTACCAAAATCATTATAAACAAATTCTACAAATTCATTTGCGCGCAACGGGCTTTCTTTTGGAAAAAAATTTGTCCAATCTTCCGCTGAAATTTTATGATTTGAATACCACAAACCAGAATTTTCATCTGACAATACAACCTTTCTACGACCAGTGTAAACCTCTGGGTTAACATGTACTACATCAATGTTATAAAGTGCCGCCAAGGTTGCCAACGTATCGCTGCCAGTCATAATTGCTACATTGCTAAATTTTTTGTAAAGTTCAGCTTCTTGAATGTATTTTGCTGTCATTATAGTTTGGTGTCGAGAACTATTTAAGTTTAAATTTTTCTCGAGCTTTAATTCGGCTTGACGAATAAAAAATATCACAGTTCCATTTTTTAAAATAAAACCACATTTCGGATCCTCTATAGCAGAAAGTATTTCGCCAAAACGTCTAACCAATTCTCGGCAAGAGTCTCCTCGCCCAGATTGTTCATCGTAAAAACTTATTACTGTATGGACATAATTTTCTGGTATAAAAAATGCTTCAGCGTATTTTTTCTCGTCAGCGTGTGGGTATAAAATACTTGGATCACCTATCAAAACATCTAATCCAGGTACAATATATTCATGTTTAGCACACATCCTTATCACCTCTCTTGTGTAGTATTTTGCTTTCGCAATTTTTACTTGTATCTATGCGTGTTAAAAAGCGAGTAAAATTGTTCTTTAAGATCAAGATTACCTCATTACTTATCTTAGCACAAAGCCAAGCTCAAGAAAAATGCTTATGATTTTTTATCATTTCTAAATGAAAACATTATCGGTGTGCCTAAAAATGGGTATTTTTCGCGAATTTTACGCTCTAGAAAGCGTTTCCACGACCAATGTAAAAGTTCCAAATCGTGTCCGTGCACTACAAACCAAGGCGGGCAAGTGTCGGTTTGCACGATATATTTTGGTTTTGGACGGGTGTTTTTGAGCCCCGCTGGAGTATGACTTACGATGGCGTCGGCCAAAATTTTATTAAGATCAGAAGTTTTGATAGTTTGATGGCGATTTTCGTCAATTTCTAGTGCTAATTCAAAAAGCTGAGTTACATTTTCGCCGGTTTTAGAACTAGTAATTAAAACTGGCGCATAAGGCAAAAAGTTAAAATCGTTTTCTAGCCCATCAATCAAAAAGTCCGCTGCTGTACGATTTTCGATATTTTCTTCACCAAAGAAATTAGTTGGCGCCGATTCTTCGAGCAAATCAGATTTTGTCACCACCATGATAATTCCCTTGCCAGCATCGACAATCTGCCCAGCTAAGGTTTGGTCGAGTTTGGCGTGTGGCTCGGTGGCATCAATTAAAAGTGCGCAAATATCAGCTTCTTCAATCGCCGCAAGCGTACGAATCGCGGAAAATTTTTCAATTCCTACTTCTCTTTTGCCCGGTTTTCTTAAACCGGCCGTATCTAAAATCTCTAATTCTCTGCCCTTATATTTTATATTTATGCGGTTAATGTCGCGCGTAGTTCCCTGTTTAGAACTCACAATCGCCTGCTGTTTTTTTCCTAGCGAGTTGAAAAGCGATGATTTCCCTACATTCGGCCTACCAATCAGTGCAATTTTGAGAGGGGTTTGCGAATCCTCCTCTTGAGGGTTTCCGGAGGTTACGACCGAGGAATGAGGGGTCCGAGCCCCGTAACGACGGGCGCGAGGAACCCCGTCCCGAAAGAGGACGGATTCCAAACTTTCTTTCAAATTTTGTATCCCCTGTCCTGTTGTTGCCGACACGTAAAACATATTCTCTGGCGCAATCCCTAGGGCTCTGAACTCAGTAATTGGTAAAGATTCACCTAAATCTGCCTTGTTCAGCACTAGATATATCGGTTTTTTGGATTTTAGCGCATCTTTAGCAATTTTTGCATCTTTATGGTCAAAATATTTCGCCGAATCAAGCGTTACTAAAATTACATCAGCCGCATCAATTGCATCGGCAATTTGATCTTGAATAGAAGCTTCAAAATCATCATCTGGGTCTTTTAAGCCTGCCGTATCAACTAAAATAAAAGAATTATCAATCGTAGCCATCACATTATCGCGCGTAGTTCCAGCTTCACGCGCTACAATAGCGATATTTTTATGCGCCATACGGTTAAGAAGGCTAGATTTTCCAGCATTTGTTTGCCCGATTAGTGCTACGACAGGTAATTTCTTCATAATAATACTATTATAACATAAAAAGTAACAAAAAACAACCTTAAGGCTGTTTTAAATTTGGTGACTCCTGCGGGAGGACGCTCGCTCCGCTCGCTATCCGCCTTCGGCGGGCGAACCCTGCGGGTTCAATTTCCATAGAAATTATAAAAAATATGACCTCTCGGCCATCTTTTTTATAATTGGTGACTCCTGCGGGAGTCGAACCCGCGATTTTCTGGATGAGAACCAGACGTCCTGGACCACTAGACGAAGGAGCCAGATACTAAATGTGGACCCAAGGGGGGTTAGGTCCACAAAACTATTGTAGCACAAACGAAATTAATTTTCAAGAGCTTATTTAGGTAAATAAAAAACATATGAAAATCGGAGCCATCAGAGACTCCGATTACTGATTGATAATCCTCCTCTCTGAGATATGAGATAAAACTGGTTACAACGGTATGTAGCTTATTTACCACACTAGGATCATAAGACTCCCCAGTTAACTCATTGTTAGAAATAATTTTCACCGACATCATTGGAATGTCGAACTTACCGCAGACATACCGGACTGCGAAAGCCTCCATATCCTCACACAGAGTGTCATACGTGTTGTGCAAATCGGAAATGATTTTTGGATCTGTGTTCCAAAACCCCCCAGAAATGATATTGCCAACACGTGCCCTAAGATTTACGCTTTCCGCAAACGACTCAAACGCTTCAAGCAACTCAAGGTCTGCCGGTAACCCCTTTACCGAATCATCGGTCCCTTCCTGCCAAGTCATCAGGTTGAGAGGGTTACCTTTGTAGTCATTCCCGTTAAGGAACTTGCTGGCAACAACGATATCACCAACATGGAGAGCTTGGCTATGGCTTCCGACTACACCGATATTTATGATCATATCGGGACTTGGATTTAGAGATAAGAGCTGCGTCATAGCGCAGGCCGTCGAAACGGGGCCAATACCAGTGTGGAATGAGCCACAACCAGGAACATTAAGCGCCTCTTTCTCCATAGCAGTAACTATCATAATATTATTGTTCTTTTTCTTTTTCATGTCTTTTTCTCCTTTTCTTTTTGGTTTTTGTTAACGAAATACTGAGCACAACTATTTGTGCTCAAAACTTCGTCAACGAAAAACCCCAGGAGAAACGAGAGGAGTTTTTAATTTACCATGTGCTTTTTCGGCACAACTTGGACATTGTACCACACTTTTGCAAAAAAGTCAAGTATATTTTATACAAAAAGTACACCCACCCCTTATAGGTTTTATTTTTCTAACATAATTTTTTTCGATTTTTAGTATTCCACACTACCATAATTTGGCACGGCAGTCACAAAAGTCTGCCCTGGTGCTAACTTAATTTCCTCGTCGTTTTCGTCTAAGAATTTAATTTGTTCTTCGGTCGAAGATTTTTTCCATGTCCCCTCAATTACTACGCCATTTTGGAAAATATAAGCTTTCCCTGATCCAACTGCTGTGATATCTTCATGGTAATTATCCGAAGCTTTTGATTCCTTCACCATCATTGCTACTACTACTGATGGCGCCATTTGTGTTAATTCGCAAGCATCTTCTGGGTTTTTCTCACCCAAATCTTCACTTGGACATTTGTACACTTCGTGCGCATTGCCACTCTCGTAGCTACGTAAGTAGGTGTTGGTGTTGGCATCATAAGCATAATTTACATTAAAAGAAGCCCATCCACCCAATCTCAAACTAATCGTCGGAGCAGTGACTTTTGTTTCCATGGTGTCCCCTTGTGCTGGCTCGGTAATGACTAATTTATTTACCGCCGTAGCCTCAGCGCGTGCTTTTTTAGATTCCTCTGGTGTCATACGCGAAAAGCCATTCACATTTGAAGTATTATAACCTTTATTATCGCTGAACCCCTTTAAATATTTAGAAGTTGTGAATAGATTATTCCACAAACGATTCTTGTAGGTACCTCTATACATATACTCGTAATTTTCAGTCAAATCTTTATAGCCGCCACTAGACAAAGCCGCAAGAGCGTCGCCAGAGCCACCGGCGTGTACGATAGTACAATCAAATGGCGTATCCCACTGTAAATAATAAATACGCAATGAGCGAATTGGACCAATAACAGCCGAGGACGGATTTTGATAAATTGCAGCAAATCTCGTAATACCGGCTTCGGCAATAGCTTCAAATACCACACCAGCTTCATTTAGACCAGCTTGCGGACGTGCACCATCTGTTCCATTTGGAGTCTGGACACAATAAACCGGCGCAGTTTTTAATGCTTCATTTTCTAATTTTTCACCAGTTAAATCACTATAGGCTATCTCGGACTTTTCTTTTTTTGCGTCATCTGAAAAATCAGCATTATTATTTTTGGCGTTTAATACTAAAAAAACTACCAGAAGAATTGCTACACCACCGACTAATCCAATAATTCCAGAAATCAAAAAAATCAAATTTTTTTTCTTTTGTGAAAGCTTTCCTTTTTTCTTTGATTTTTTAGAATCGCCTTCAAAGGCTTTTGCTAGATCTTCTTCATTTATTTTATTTTGATTGTATTTTTGCATATTTAACTCCAATTATGCTTATATTATATAACAAAAAAATATTTTTTGTAAATTTATAAAAATAAATATTACCATAAAGTTGCATTTTTTTAAAAAAGCATAAAAACTATGGACAAGACAAAAAACACATGTTACAATCTAACTATGCCAAAAACAAAAATAAAAATGAAAAATATTATTGTTGTAGCAGTTATAATTTCTTTACTTTCTGGTATTTCATCGTGCTTATTAATAAGGGGTACATCTGCCACCAGCTGCACTGCTTCGCCATGCAATACGACTTTTCAGGTTGATGTGAAAGAGGTACTTTCTGTTTCTATTACTTCGCCTACGAGTGGATATGACGAAGGCAATGTCGGCGAACTATTAACTGGCCAAATCAATGTATCCATAACCTCTAATAATGCTGGTGGATTTGCTACTGGCATACGTGCCAGTAATGCTGCTGCAACCTTAACTGGTGACAACGGCGGAGCTCTAGCTAATCTTTCTAGCTCTGTGTCTGGCTCTAATTTCCCTGCTGGAAAATGGGGGTATTCATTAGAAAGTGCTACACCCGAATCTAAAAATTATAGCCCATTGTCAGCATATAATACCACACCGACAAAAATAGATTCCATTTCAAGCAGTAGTGCCGGAACTAAGAGCGGTAGTGTGTATTTTGCCGCTAAGGCTAGCTATGATAATCCTGCCGGGACTTACACCGGCACTGTTAACATTAGTGTTGTCTCTGGCAGCACTTCGCCAGATCCAGGGGTAAATCCAGTTGGTCCAGATGCGGGTAGCACACCAACTTATCACGATGCTCAGGGAGTTACTACTTACACGACTACAACTGAAAGTAGTGATAATAAAACTACAACTACGGAAGTCTCTAACGGCGACAATCGAATTTCCTATGCTGACCCATTAGGCGAGTCTAAAAGAACTGAATCTAATATAAAGAATGGTTCCATGTTGCCGGTTGTTCTAGCTACAACTTCAGCTATCTCCGCGGCAACTGGGTTAGGATTCTTCATTATCGCCAAACGTCGTGAAAATGACGAAGACGAGCTAGAATAACACCTTTGGCAATCTGTAAAAATATGGTATAATAAATAGTATGAAAGTTGTTACTAGATTTGCTCCCAGCCCTACAGGCTATATTCATATTGGTAATATTCGTGCTGCAATTTATCCATATCTTGTAGCTAAGCAGGCCGGCGGGACTTTTATTTTACGCATTGAGGACACCGACCAAAATCGTTTCGTTGAGGGCGCCACAGATTTAATAGAGGATACATTAAAGTGGCTTGGGCTTGATTGGGACGAAGGTCCAATTGTGGGCGGTAATCACGGGCCATATTTTCAAACTGAGCGCAAAAGTATCTATCATGAGTGGGCTAAAAAATTAATCGAATCTGGCCGCGCTTATGCTGACCCTACTCCATCTGAGAAAATTAATGAATATCGTGAATCAGATAGTAAAAATAAAATTTCATATCTTTATCGCAATCATCGACCAGATACTAATCTAGAGTGGCACGAAGGTATTCCGCTCAGATTTAAGTCTGAACCAAAAACTTACACTTATCATGATGAAGTCTACGGTGATTTAACTTTAGGACCAGAAACTCAGGATGATATTATTTTGATTAAAGCCGATGGTCTACCTACTTATAATTTTGCCCATATTGTGGATGACGCTACGATGGGAGTTACGCATCTTATGCGTGGACAAGAATATTTACCAAGCGTGGGTAATTACTTAGCTCTCTACGAAGCTTTAGGCGTAGAGCGACCAATTTTTACCCACATGCCGCATATTTTAGGTCCAACCGGTAATAAAAAATTATCTAAACGTGACGGAGCTAAATCTGTAGTTGATTATCGTAAAATTGGAATTTTGCCAGAAGCGATTTTAAATTATCTCACTATGCTAGGTTGGAATGAAGGCAATGGTGTTGAAGACGAAATTTATTCAAAAGCAGATTTGATTAAAAAATTTAGTTTAGACCATATCCAAAAATCCGGCGCTAGATTCGATGAAAATAAACTAATTTGGCTTAACGGTATGTGGATTCGTAAAATTTTTGATGAGCAGGGCGCTGAAGCTTTGTATAAGTATACAGAAGGTTTTTGGCCAGAATCTGCTGAGTCTGCTAGCAAGGAATACAAACTTCAAATTCTCTCTATTGTTTATGATCGCTTGAAAGTTCTTTCTGATTTAGGTACTATGACTGATTATTTCTTTAAAGATCCAGAAATTGATTTAGACTTAATTACGAATAACAAATTCTTAAAGAAATTTTCAGAATCAGAACTCGAAGAAACTTTAAAATTGGTAATTTCTAGACTTTCTGAGCTCAAAAAATGGCAAGCGAACGATTTGCAAGAAATATTAAATCAATTATTACAAGAGACTAACAAAAAACCTGCTGAGTTATTTAGCTTAGTTCGCATTGCTCTCAGCTTTGCACCGTTTAGTCCAGCGCTTAATTTGACCATGGAAGTTTTAGGTCGCGAAACTACTCTTGCTCGCTTGAATGCTGTCGCTAGAGCAATATAAAACAAAATATTATTTAAAATAAACTACATAGATACCGCGATGGATTTTATTTGTTTGTCTGTAAGTGAGCCGGAAGTCGTAGTTAATTTAAACACAACCCCACCATTTACCCAGGCCGCATTGTTACCACTTATATAAATAGTTAAACCTTGTTCTCTTACTATAGTATACTTATCGTTAAATTCTTTTTTCATATAATTAGACTCTAAAGCACTAGAATCCCAAGAAGAAGCTTCTTCCACTAATGTAAAAGCATCGCCAGTGCTAGAATTGCTAAACTCCATCGTTATCTTGCCTTCTTCTGATGTGATACTGGAAACGCTAAAATCACGTGGTACATAACTAGGATATGAAGCATCAATTCCAGTTTGCAAAGCTGCTACTTGTAAGGAAATATCTGGCATATTCATATTCACAAAATAGACTATTGCCGCTACTGCAGCGGTAGCACATGACACTGCCAGCATTATTTTACCGAAACCAAAGCGCATAGCTTTTTTCTTGTCTTTTTTCTTCTTCGGCTTGTCAAAGCTATTAGACGCATTTTCCAAAGCTTTCCTTATCGCTTGATCCTTCAACTCTTTAGCGGTAAGATGATTATTTTCAGTTTGTTTAGCATTATTCATAGTTTTCATGTTAGTAGATTGGCGATCCATGCTTTGCATGTCATTGGTCTGTCTATGTATAAATTGTGGATTACTGCTTTGATTGTCGATGGTCTGCATATTTTGCATGCTATCAACTTTTTTGGCTGTAGGCTGTATGGTTTTCCCTTGCCTACTTACGGGTTGCATGCCGTCAACTCGCTTTCGCATAGATTGCATACTGCCAGTAGCAGCAGATTCCATATTATGTTTAACTATCACAGCCGCGCTTTTTTGAGGCTTACGCACATATTTACGACTAAGTGTAGTCGAATTTTGCATCTGACGACGCACCGTTTTTGCTTGACTGTTAGTTTTTTGCATTATTACCTCGCTTATTCTTAGCTTAATTATAATCACTATTTAACAAAAACGCAATAGTTAAATTAAAAAATGAGTTAATTTTTATGTTTTATAATAGTTGTCATATATGTTATAATATAAGCAGCATATTATGAAAACAGAACAACAAAAAAAGCGTCAGAGCTTAAAAATAATTGTATCCGAAGCTGCTATGGTTTTGGCGGTTATAATTACGGTTGTCGTTTTGGCGATGATGGTTTCTGGTTACTGGGTAAATTCTAATCTTGAAGTTGAACGTCAAGGTATGTTGCAAATTTCTTCTATCCCAACCGGAGCTAATGTTAATATAGATGGCGTCGATTCATCTTGGTTGGAACGCACTAATATATCCAAAGTCATCTCTAGTGGTGAGCATACAGTTACCCTTAGCCGAGATGGTTATGATACCTGGTCTAAAACCGTTAATGTTGAGAAAGGCTTGCTTTATAGGTTACATTACCCACGTTTATTTTTACAGAATCGTATTAAAGAATCGGTCGCCGATGTCTCTGGCACCACTTTTGCGCTGGTGTCTTCAGATCGTAATTCTCTTTTACTCACCAATAACACCACGAAATGGCAATATATTAAACTCAAATCCAGCACTATTTCCCCCAGAACCCTCGATGTTTCAAAATACTTTACCGGCGTGAATACGGCTGAAAACGCTGGATTATTTACTAGTGAAATCCTTGATGCTGATTGGGATTATGATGCTAATCATGTGTTATTTAAAGTCAAGAATGGCGATAGTGTAGAGTGGGTGCTTATTGATATCAATAATATTGACAAAAGTATTAACTTAACTAAAGAATTTAATACTAATTTTAATGAAATTAAAATTTTAGATGACTCTTCTAACACTCTTCTTGCCATCAAAAACGGAAGCTTGCACAAAATCGATGTTGGCGGTCGATCAATTTCAACAGCTATTGTTAAAAACGTCCTGAATTTCGATCATTATCATGACGAAATTGTCTTTTCTGCTCAAAAATCGGATAACTATTGTGTAGGATATTTTAAAATTGGTGACAACGAGATTACCGAACTCACTAAGACTTCCGTTCCTACGCAAGTTGTTATCAGTAAGTTTTATGATGATAAATACATTACTACACTTGCAGATAAGAAAATTACAGTCTATAAAAAAGAAGATTTCACCGAATTTGCCAATTATGAAACTACTTTTAATCCTGCAAACATTGAGGTTGGACATGACGGCGAATTTATCACGCTCTATACTGGCAACCAAATTGCTACTCTAGACATGGAGGCAAAACTTATTCGTGAATGGCAAACCGATGGCGCTAATTTTGATTGGGTTGACAACGATATGATTTATTCTGTAAATAATGGTGAACTTATCGTTTATGATTATGATGGATTTAATCGTCGTGCGATTTCTAAAAACGTTTCCAGTCACTTCCCTGCCGGTATTACAGATAACAAATGGCTATATTACTTTAGCGATAATAATCTAGTTCGCGAAAGTCTTACCGAATCTAACTAAACTTATAAATTAATTGCCAGTTAGCCAATTCCAGATCCCCTCAAAGAACGATGGCTCATTTGAAGGGAGCGCCTGTGAACTCTCCGATATAACAGATTGGTTTGTTGTTTCGGACTCCTCGTGGCTTGGCGAAATTTGCTCTGCTGTTACTAACAAGCGATATCTAGAAGTCCCTAATGGTGTACAGGTTACTAAAGTTAAAATTGGCTTATTTGTATTCACCACCAACGCTGCCACATTTGATGGTTCTACTACTTCTTTTTTATTTACACTATAGGTATAACGGACGGAATTGTAATTTACATAAATCAGGTCGCCATTTTCTAGTCTTTCTAACCCAGAAAAGATATACTTATAAGGATTGGAACTGTATACGTCGCCTGCGGAATGTCCAGTTATTACCAAATTCCCTACCTCTCCTGGGTACGCGCTCGCTCCGGCAATTCTATAATGTGCTACGCCGTTATTCATGGCAGACATTACTTCATTGAGCGAAATTCCAAAATGTACGGGCACATCTACATTTAATTTCGGAATAATAAGTCGCGGATCTGGCGAAACTTCTTGTGTGATTGTAGGGTCTATTGCTTCAATTTCGGACGCTGGCGAATCACCAGGCGATACATAAGCCATGATAGGAGCGAAAATTAAGCGATTATACTGCAAGAATAATATAACTAGCGCAACTGCTACTCCGGCCAAAATCGGTATTAAATGGCGACGTCTTTTGGCCTTTTTGGCGTTATCGGTAGCTTTTTTGCGAATTTTGCGGCGCAACTCTTCCTCTATCTCCTCATCTTCGGCTTTTTCGCGTTCCTGCTTTAATTTTTCCTTCGCAATATAGTTATGTGCTGCCTTGGAATAATATTCATTATAATATTTTTGATAGTAATTTTGCCATTCAGAATGATATTTTTTCCAATCTGCTTGGCTCATTTTTAGGTTTTCTGGTGAATTTTTTAAGTGTGCTTCATTGGAATTTTGCCCATTTTTTTGCTCCATATTAGCATAAGCCGCCAAGACTTTCTTTCTGGCGATTTCTGCTGCGGTTTGCCTCTGTGCATCTTTAGAAGTTTGCCCACTTTTTTCGGAATCCATAACTCAATTATAGCATAAATTAAGGAAGTATGGTATAATTAACCCACGGGCGAGTGGCGGAACTGGTAGACGCGCTAGACTCAAAATCTGGTTCTCGCAAGGGAGTGAGGGTTCAAGTCCCTCCTCGCCCACCAACAAAACCTTAGTCGGCGTTTAGCCGATTTTTTAGTGGTGGACAAAATCTCATTAAAAACAGAAAATAGTTGACATTTTATGCTTAATATGATATAATGTAAAGAGAAACAAAAACCAAAAAAAGGAGGAAAAATGAAAATGAAAGTGAAAATGGAAATAAAAAAAGAAATGATCAGTTGCGATGTTGAACGCACTGATCATAGAAAATTGTTGAAAGACGAAGGGTTAACGGACTCATTGGTTCAGTTCGATCCTGAATCCGAGCTCGTCACTGTTGACGAGCGTGCAACTAAGAAGTACGCCAAGTACGCAGCAATACATGAATGTATCTGCTGCGGAAAAAAGGCGCACTTAGTACCGTCGCTCGGGGAAGGCGATTTCGATCGCTGTGCGAGAGTGGACCGGCTAATCATGGAACATATGCCGGAAAGCTATCGCAAGGAATACTCGAGGAAGCGGGTAGAGATGTTCGAAACATTATTAAAGAAAGGGTTAAATCCCACTTTAAATAATAGTTTCGAGCACTCGCTCGACTTTCACAGACGGTTTTTAGAAAGGAGGTAAGATTTATAGCCAGCTTGCGAGCTGGCTTTTTTATTCGCCCCAGTTAAACCATACATCATGACACCTGCATTTTACGCTATGGTTGCCGTAAATTTTATAGGTTTACAATTTTTTCAAAAAACTTACGTTAACTTATTGATTTTTCTCCAGTAAGGGTTTATAATAAAAGCATAATTAGAAAAGGTCACATTTTATGCTAGATAATTTTAATATCAATGTAACACATTTTATTCCAACTCCAACTCCTGTCCCGAGTACTGATGGCGGTATTGGTACTCCAGATACAGGGTTTTTTAGCAACATTTATCCATTAGTGATTTCGTCTCTAGCAATTCAGTTATCCTTGCTATCATTGTGTCGCTTCTAGTTACGGCTCTGGCTGTATTTCTCTTGCGCCGTAAATTATTCAAAAGTAAACGCTTAGCTATCCTTCCAAGTCTTGCTATCTTCGCATTTGCAGCTGGTTTTTCCTATGCCGCTTATACTACCATCAATAGCGTAAAAGCAGCAGATATTGTCGCTAATACTACTATAGACATTACCTTTGATTCAGAAGAAGAAACTTCCAAAGCTGGCGTAGCTACCGCAGAAGTAGCACTATCTGCTGCAGAACTAGAAAATGCTACCTACGGCTATACGGTCTATGCCTACCTAGACACTGTAGTTGGCACAGACCTACATAACGCTGATGGTGATACTATCTCTACCACAGACACTGACGTCTCAGATCCAGAAGATCTCCCAAACA
>JAZLJU010000026.1:0-48448 GCA_045618065.1 Candidatus Nanosyncoccus sp. | reverse complement strand
AGCCGTATTAATTTCCGGGAAAAAGCATCTAAGGGCGAAATTCCTGGTGTAACAAAGAGTAGTTGGTAGGAGAAAGGAGAGAATATGTCATTACAATCTACAGATCAAATAGCAGATTTGTTAACTAGAATTCGCAATGCGATAATGGTGAACAAAAATGAAATCCTCGTCCCGACTTCTAAATTGAAAGTGCAAGTAGTCGAAGTTTTGAAGAAAAATGGCTACATTTCCGACTACGAGATTTCGGATGATAAACCACGCGGAATTTTGAAAGTTACAATCAATGAAGTTGGTTCGCAAGCTAAGATTAATGAGATTACAAAGGTTTCCAAGCCTGGTCGTAGAATTTACTCGGCAGCGGAAGATTTACCTACGGTAAAATCTGGTCGCGGCATGGTAATTGTATCGACTTCTAAAGGTCTTATGACTGGTCGTGAAGCGAAGAAAAATCGTTTAGGTGGTGAAATCTTAGTGAGGGTTTGGTAACCCCGGCTTTAGAGATAAAAATAACCCCCTGGGCAGGGGGTTATTTTTTATTAAGACATATCTATATTCTCATTATATCACACTTTGGTAATTATGTCAAGATTTAAGGGGTGGTGTTAGTGAAGTTTAGTTATGATAAGGCTTGGGCGACTAATGCTTGCGCGTCGGTAAGGACTTGCTGTAGATGTTCTTCGGAAATGAAGCTTTCGGCGTAGATTTTATAGATGTTTTCGGTGCCACTAGGGCGGGCCGCAAACCAAGCGTTCTTTGTAGTGACTTTGAGACCGCCGATTTTGGCGCCGTTGCCTGGTGCGGAAGTTAATTTAGCGATAATTGGTTCGCCAGCTAGAGTATCAGTAGTAACTTGTGCTTCTGAGAGATTTTTGAGTTTGGCTTTTTGTTCTGGGGTGGCTGGGGCGTCGATACGCTGATACCAGCTTCTGCCATAGGTGTCGACTAATTCGGTGTATAGAGCGACTGGATTTTTGCCGAGCTTGGCGGTCATTTCTAGGGCTAAGAGACCCATAATGATGCCGTCTTTGTCGGTAGTCCAGAGAGAGCCATCCATTTGTGAGAAGGAGGCGCCGGCGGATTCTTCGCCGCCAAAACCGATAGTGCCAGAGATTAATCCATCCACGAACCATTTAAAACCGACTGGAACTTCTATTAAAATTCGGTTTAAGCCCATGACCACGCGGTCTATTAGGCTAGAGCTGACTAGAGTTTTACCGACACCAACAGACGGACTCCAAGATGGGCGGGCACCGCCAAATAAGTAAGAAATTGCGGTTGCTAAATAATGGTTAGGGTTTAAGAGGTTCAACTCCTGAGAATTTTGGTTAAAAGCAATGATACCGTGACGATCAGCGTCGGCGTCGTTGCTGATGATGATTTTATATTCTGAACCTTTGGCACGGGCGAGAACGCCTGCCATAGCATTAGGAGAGGAGCAGTCCATACGGATTTTTTCGTCGTGGTCTAGAGTCATAAAGCTAAAAGTAGGGTCGACTTTTTGGGCCACAGGGAGATTTAGGTCGTAATGTTTGGCAATTTCGGTCCAATAATCCACCGATGAACCACCTAATGGATCGACGAAAGCGAGAAGATTAGCTTCTCTAATAGCGTCGAAGTCGATAATTGATTTAAGAGCGGAAACGTAGTGTTCGCGGAAGTCGAATTTGACGGCTTTAGATAAGCCTACACCAAAATCGACACGTGGAATAGAGGTAAAACCGGCTTTTAAGATTTGATTAGCGTAGTTGGCAATCCAGTCAGTAGCTTCGCTGTTGGCTGGGCCACCTTTAGTGGAGTTATATTTGATACCACCGCCATCTGGTGGATTGTGGCTTGGGGTGATAACAATACCATCGGCGAAGTTATCATTACCGCTGTGGTTATACTCTATGATTGCTCGAGAAACCGCTGGTGTAGGAGTCCAGATGGCGCATCCTACAGGGGCGGCTCCCTTAATGGCGGCATCAATCGAAGTGGTATTAACATGAGAATCGACGTAAAATTTGGTATCTGTAGTGCCGAGGACTTCGATAACGGTTTTAAAGGCTGGTAAAGACAGAAAATGGGTATCAAATCCGATAAAGAGTGGCCCTGTGATGCCACGGTTGCGCCTATATTCAACGATAGCTACAGTGATGGCTACTATATGGGCTTCATTGAAAGTGTGCTTTGAAGCAGCTCCACGATGCCCAGAAGTACCAAAAGATACCATTTCTTGGGGATTTGTGACATCTGGAACGAAGTTATAATAATCATTTAAAGTTTGGCTTAAATTAATTAAATCTTGTGCCTCAGCTGGCTGACCGGCTCTATTCATATTCCTCCTTTATTTTATTATAACATAGGCGTTGTGAAAGGTTAATAAGTTTACAAAAATTGAAAAGTGTGATATAATGGATAAGATATATTAAAATTTAAGGAGAAACATGAGTCGAATCGGAAAACAACCCATCGATATTCCGGCGGGAGTGACAATCACGGTCGGCGACAGCGAGATTACTGTTGCGGGCCCGAAGGGTCAACTCATTGTGCCGGTCCAGCCAAAGACTAAAGTTACGGTTGATGGCAACGTGGCTACCGTTACTCGTAGTGACGATGAGCCAAAATCTCGTGCTTGGCATGGCTTGCAACGTGCGCTTCTAAATAACGCAGTTGTGGGTGTAACTAAAGGCTATGAGAAAAAACTAGAAATTAACGGCGTAGGTTTTCGTTTGTCGGGCGGCCCTAAAGACATCGAAATGGCTTTAGGTTTTTCGCATCCAGTTAAATATTCCGCTCCTGAAGGCGTGACTTTAACTACTAACAAAATGGAAATTACCGTTTCTGGCATTGACAAACAACAAGTTGGTCAAGTAGCGGCAGAAATTCGTGCGCTTAAGAAACCAGAACCATATAAGGGTAAAGGTATTAAATATGCTGATGAAGTTATTCTTCGTAAGGCAGGAAAGGCGGGTAAGAAATAATGAATAAAATTCACCGTGCTAAGAGAACTCGTGCTAAAATTCATGGCACTAAAGAGCAACCACGCTTGACTGTCTTTATTTCGAATCAACACATTGTAGCACAAATTATTGATGATGATAAAGGTGTAACACTTTGCTATGCAACTACAGTTGGTAGCAAGATGACTGGTTCGAAAACCGAAAAAGCAGCAAAAATTGGTACAGAAATTGCTAAACTCGCCAAAACTGCTAAGATTAAAAAAGTGGTATTTGACCGAGGTTCTAAATTATATGCTGGGCGAATGTCTGCACTTGCAGATGCAGCTCGCAAAGAAGGATTGGAGTTTTAATTATGCCAGAAAATGAGAAAAAAGCCCCAAGAGTAATTAACAAATCTGGTACGCTCAAGATGGACGACAAGACTGCGTCGACCAAGCAGGTTCGTGATATTTCCGGACGCAAAATGGAACGCAAGAATCGTCGCGATCGTGTGCGTGGCGCAGATACAGGGCCAAAAGAATTTGATGAAATTACCATCGCAGTAGATCGTGTGTCTAGAACTGTAGCTGGTGGACGTCGTATGCGTTTCAAGGCTCTAGTTGCAATTGGTAACCATAAAAATAAAGTTGGTATTGGTGTAGCTAAGGGTAACGATGTGACAACCGCTGTAGCAAAAGCTACTCGCAAAGCTAAAAAATCAATGATTACCTTTGAAATGAATGGTGAAACTATCTGTCATGAGACTCGTACTAAGGTAACTGGTGCAGACGTTTTAATGAAGCCGGCTGCTCCTGGTACTGGTATTATTGCAGGTGGTACAGTTCGTTCGATTATGGGTCTTACTGGGGTAAAGAATTTGATTTCTAAATCACTTGGTTCGACTAATAAGGTGAACATTGCTTATGCGGTAATTGAAGGCTTGAAGCAACAAACTCCACGTTCAAAGTGGACTGGTGCAAAAAAAGTTGAAAAAGTCACTGAAAAAGCTGAGAAAACCGCAGAAAAAGCTCCAAAAAAAGCTGTAAAAGCTGAGAAAAAGGAGGATAAGTAATGAAATATAATGATTTAGTAGTAGAGAAAAACACTCGCCCGATGCGCAAAGGTCGTGGAATTGCAGCTGGGCAAGGTAAAACTGCTGGCCGTGGTACTAAGGGGCAAAAATCTCGTACCGGTCATCGCAAAATGCCAGCCGGATTTATGGGTGGTCAGCGTGCAATTATGCAAGCTGTGCCAAAACTCAAAGGTTTTAAATCTATTCATAAAAAAGCAGAAGTTGTTTATACTGACAGATTAAATGATTTGAGCGGTAAAGTTGACAATTTTGTTTTGGCGGAAAAATCGTTGATTTCTAGTCCGTTTGCGAAAGTGAAAGTCATCACTCGCGGCGAATTGACTGCTAAAATTGAATTAGAGACTCAGTTTGCTTCTAAAACTGCTGTCTCAGCAGTTAAAAAAGCTGGTGGCTCATTCAAAAAAGTAGCGGTTCCTAAGAAACCAGCTAAAAAAGCCGAAGCTTAAAAAGGTTTGAAAAATAAAAATTCCCCTATATTTAGGGGAATTTTTGTGATATAATGGGATTAATTTAAATGTGGAGAAAATATGGACGAAAAAGATATTAAAACTAGCCCGAAGCAGCGATTTTTTATTATTTTAATTGCGATTTTGATGGTGGGTTCGATTGTCGCGAGCTATGCGGCGATTGTAGTTTCTGGAACATCATCTAGCACAGATATTGCGAACCAAGTGGATGAAGCAAAAGTTGCTGAGTATAAGGACGCTTACGAGAAAGAAGTTGCTAAATTTTCAGAGGCAACCAAGGGTGATTATGAAAAATTCATTAAATATAAGTCAGAAATTACGGCCTATAATGAGTCTGAAGCTAACACTAGCGGTGTGGATATAAAAGATATTAAATCTGGTTCTGGTGATAAATTGACGGATGAAAATTATTTAGCTTATTATGTAGGCTGGTGTGCGGATGAAACCGTTTTTGACTCATCTTTTGACGACAATAATAATCCTACGGCTTTTGCTAAAATTCTCGATCCTTCACTTGGCATGATTGAAGGTTGGACAGCCGGAGTAGAAGGCATGAAACTTGGTGGAATTCGCGAGATTACTGTACCTAGTGAGTTAGCCTACAAGGAACAAGATATTGCTTGCGGAGCTAATAAGCCACTTAAATTTTTGATTATGGCAGTAGAAAAAACCGATGAACTTTCTAAGCTTTCGAATGAGCTTGATGAAGCATATATGCGTTATCAATACGCGCAATATGGCATGGACTATGATTCCGTAAAGGCAACGGAGACAGAATAGTGTGAAAACTTTCTTCTTCTATGATTTGGAGACTAGTGGTCTAAAACCTAGAGAAGATCGTATTATGCAATTTGCCGGGCAAAGAACTGATATGGATTTAAATCCAATTGGTGAGCCGGTAAATATTTTGATAAAAATTACGGATGATTGTTTGCCTAGCCCTAACGCTATTATGGTGACAAAAATTACGCCGCAACAGACTCTAAGAGATGGTATTAGTGAAGCGGAATTTTGTAAATACGTGACAGAGGAGATTTTTACACCGGATACAATTGCGCTTGGCTACAATACGGTGCGATTTGATGATGAATTTATGCGGGCGATTTTGTGGCGGAATTTTTATGATCCTTATGAATGGGAATGGAAAGATGGGCGTAGTAGGTGGGATATGCTAGATGTGGTGCGGATTACGCGTGCACTTAGACCAGAGGGAATTAATTGGCCGGTAACTGAAGATGGTAAAGCTACGAATCGTTTGGAGCTTTTGACTAAAATGAATAATCTGGAACATTCACATGCGCATGATGCGCTGAGCGATGTTTATGCGACGATTGCGGTGGCGAAATTAATTCGTGATAAGCAGCCAAAGTTATTTAATTATTTGTTGAAGATGCGAGACAAAAATAGTATTAAAAAATTAGTAAATTTAGAAGATAAACAGCCTTTTGTATATGTAAGTGGAAGATATGCGGCAGAATTTAATAAAGCTACGGTAGTATTCCCATTGACTGCTGGTAGAAATGGCAATGTTCTAGTTTATGACTTGAGATATGATTTAAATGAATTGGATGAGGAAAAAACATATCCTATAGTGAAAGAATTGTGTTTGAACAAATGTCCAGCGGTGGCGCCGCTTTCGGTACTTGATTTTGCGGATGGTTGGCGGAAGGTTGGTTTGAATAAAAAGCAAATCGAAGATAATTTGAAAGGCTTATTAGGACGACCGGATTTTGCAGAAAAAATGAGATTAGATTACGAGAATCGCCCAGAATTTCCGCCATCTACTATGCCTGAGACTGCTATTTATGATGGATTTTTGGATAATGCTGATCGTGTGAAAGTGGCGGCAGTGCGTAATGCCGAGCTGAATAAATTAGCAGATTTTCAGCCGGAATTTAATGATGAAAGGTTGCCGGAATTATTGTTACATTACAAAGGTAGGAATTTTCCGCAAAGTTTGTCGGAAAAAGAAGAGGAAAGTTACGAAAGGTATCGTCGAGCAAGATTGGAGAGTCAGGCGTCGAAGTTTTTGGAAGAATTAGAATTGGTATATGAAAAAGATGAATATGTTGGCGAAGAGCTAAAATTATATTATGAATCTTTGCTAGATTTTGAATAATTAAGCTAGAGTTTTATTTCTTTAATTGCCTTTTTAATTGTGTTGATAGATTTTTGAAGTTCGATACCTTCATGCTCGCTGATTTTAAGATCTAAGCGACGGATGATACCTTTTCTGCCGATGACTGAAGGAAAACCGAAAGAGGTATCGGAAAAATGGTCGTAGGATGAAACTGGCAGAATGCGATGTTCGTCGTTAAAGATGCAATTTAGGATTTGTACGACACACGTGGCGATACCGTAATAGGTGGAACCTTTTCTATCGATAATTTCGTAAACTTCGTTTTTGGTGAAGTTGGAAATTTCATCCAGAGTCTTTTTGGGTAATAATTCAGTAATTTTTTGACCGCCAGCTTCGGCTAAAGACCATAAAGTGAGTTCAGAATCTCCATGTTCGCCAATTTGATAAGCATGAATGGACTTAGGATTAATATCCAAATAGCTAGCGATACGACGACGTAAACGGGCAGAGTCTAGAACTGTACCAGAGCCAATAACTCGTTCGGCTGGTAATCCGGAAAATTTCATAGTGTAATAAGTAAGTATATCCATTGGGTTTGTTACAACTAAGAAGATGCCGTCGAAGCCAGAATCCATAATTTGGTCGACCATACCTTTTAAGATATTAACGTTTTTCTTTAAAAGATTTAGACGAGATTCGCCAGATTTTTGAATTGCGCCAGCAGTGATAACTACCACATCGCAATCTTTAGCATCTTTGTAAGTTCCATTTCTAACTTTGACGTAACTTGGGGCGACGGCGAGAGCATCATTTAAATCTATAGCTTCGCCTTCGGCATCTTTAGCGATAATATCGGTAAGAATAATTTCATTTACGGCGGTGCGTTGATTGAGGAGAGCAAAGGCAATAGATGAGCCGACATTGCCAGTTCCTACAATCATTATTTTGTTATTGTCCATATTTTTATTATAGCATAAGCATTTTTAAAATGGAATTGTTATTTTAAAATAAAATATGTTATAATAAAAGCATAAGTTTTATAAAATAATTTTTTGAAGGAAAAAATAAATGGATCCAAATAATAGCGAACCATCAAACCCAATATTAAATCCAAATCCAGAAACGACTCCTACGCCTGGAGTGAATCTGGAGCTGGTTTCTGAACCCAAGCCAGATTTAGAACCGACTATCGGCGTACCAGTTGAGCCAGTAGTACCAAACTTGACGCCGGCTAATCCGGTGATAAATTCTGGGGTTGGAACTACGGCAGCTAATCAGAATGGTCCTATGAGCCCAGTTGTTCAGTCTAGCGAAGAACAAGGTTTGGCAGCTACAGATCCGATTATGCAGCCAGAACCGGCCCCTGAACCAGATCCGATTGAAGAAGAATTGAAAGCGCCAATGAAAGCGAATGATCCGGTCCCTGGTTCGATAGGTTCGGCGGTTTCGGGCCCAGAAGAAAATAGTGGAAGTACGGATTCTAATAGCCCAACTACAAATCCTTTTTCTAATAATACGCAAGAAAAAGCAACAAATGTTTCGTTTAACGACCCAGCTACACAGCCGGATGCTGGGGGAATGAACGCTAACTCTAATTCTCCAAAGAACAAAACAAATAAGAATACATTGATCGCTCTAATTGCGGTAGTTGCTGTGATTATAATTGCATTAGTTGTTGTTTTGATAATGCAAGCTACGTCTGGCAATGGTCAAACAAGTAATAATACATCCAATACTAGCGTGGCTGTAGAAGAAGAACCGGAAGAAGAGCCAGAAGAAGAATATGCCGGGGGAGATACTTTGTCGTGCTCTAGGAATATGACTGCGGATGAACTTCAAAAAAATGATGGAGCAAGCTCTGGCATTATAGAGATTGGCGCTGAGTTTGATGAAAATGATATATTAAATATTATACATCTAAAAGAATTCGTTATGAACGAAGAAAGTGGTGGTATGGACGAAGTCTCGTCTAAAGATGCTTTAGTAGAGGACATAGAAAGCTTCAATGGAAGTGATTTTTCTTTAGTAGCGGACGCGTCTGGAAAGTTTGATTTGTCTTTTGCCGCTATTCAAGAGAGGTATGAGAGCCTTGCTTTTGAGTGTGAAGTATTGTAAAATATTTTTATGACAAAAAAATATGTGACGACGGCGATTCCTTATATGAATGGCATGCCGCATGTTGGTCATGCAATGGATTATTGCTTGGCCGATGTTTGTGCTAGATATTTAGTATTGTGTGGCAATGAGGTGCGTATGCAAGCTGGCACAGATGAACACGGTAGCAAGATTTGGCAGAAAGCAGTAGAAAGTAATATTACTGCGCAAGATTTTGTGGATGAAAAAGTAAAAGTATTTAAGGATTTTATTAGAAAACTAAATGTTTCTTATACTGATTTTGTGCGCACTACAGATTCCGAGCATAAAAAACGTGTACAAGAAATTTGGCAAAAATTAAGTGAGCACATTTATTTATCTAAATATGAAGGTTGGTATTGTCCAGGTTGTGAATGTTTTGTAACGGAAAAAGAATACGAAGAAAATCATGGAGTTTGTCCAGATCATCAGAAACCATATGAAAAATTATCAGAAGAAAATTATTATTTAAGATTAGCAGATTTTAAAGACCAAATTCGTGAGGCGATTGAGTCTGAAGAGATGAAAATTTTGCCAGAATATCGTAAAAAAGAAATTTTGAAATTATTGGAAGATTCTCCGGATGTATCTATTTCGCGGCCTAAATCGCAACTTTCTTGGGGAGTGCCAGTGCCTGGAGATGAGAATCAGGTAATGTATGTATGGGTAGATGCATTGTCGAATTATATTACGGTATTGGGATATCCTGAAAAAGATATTTCGGATTGGTGGCCGGCAACGGCGCAATTTGTAGGAAAAGATATTTTACGTTTCCACGCTATCATTTGGCCAGCGATGCTTTTAGGACTCGGCTTGCCGCTTCCTAAAGTTATTGTGTCTCATGGCATGGTATTATCTAATGGTCAGAAAATGGCGAAGTCTATCGGAAACGTGGTTAATCCGATAGATGTAATCGATAAATATAAAGTCGATGCGTTTAGGTATTATTTTTTGAGACATGTTGATACTTTTTCTGACTCGGATTTTTCTTGGCAAAAGTTTGAAGATGCTTACAATAACGAGCTTGCTAATGATCTGGGTAATTTAGTGCAAAGATTGGCTACTTTAGCTAAGAAAAATAATTTTGTTTTAGATAAAAAAGATGAGTATAAATTATCTTCGGAATATACGGAACTCATGGGTAAGTTTGAGTATAGTAAAGCTTTAGAGTTGGTATGGGAGAAGATACAGGATATTAATAAGCAAATTGATGAGCAAAAACCATGGGCTCTAGCAAAAAATAACGAAATTGAAAAGTTGAGTCAATGTTTGTTTAATTTGATAAATAATTTATTAAACACTACACAAGAATTGAAGCCGTTTTTGCCAGGAGCTGCGGAAAAGATTTTCGATGTTTTTGATGGTAAAATTGAGCCGCCGGAAACACCGCTATTCCCGAAGAATTAATTTGTCGTTAAAAAATAACTCCCGTATGGGAGTTATTTTTTTGTAGTTTTGGGATATTATTCTTCGCCGACTAATTTAGAATTAAAATCGGAAAGATAAAAGCCAATTACGCCGCCAATCATTGGGATGATTGCAAATGCTGACAATGCTTGGCAGACACCGCCGATGATTTCACCAAACTCACCTTCAGCTGGGAAAATTTGCATCATCATTGCGATAGCTGGGTTCATGACAAAGTTGCTTTCTAGTCCTAAGAAGGCTGCAGAAACTACGTAACCGATTAGGAATGCTAGAACTATACCACCGGTCGTAACGGCAGCAAAAGTGAAAACGCTGCGTTTATATTTGAGTGCGCGCGCGAAACAAAAAGCAATGATAGCAGCGCCAAGTAGTTCAACCATAGCATATAACCAGAATTGATTTTCACCAATTGCTGTAATTGCAGACATTGTGTAGGCTGTATCGCCACCGGCTAAGTGGAAGCCGTTGAAAATGAGCCAACCGAACCATGCGCCGATGATTTCAGCGATGATATACATAACGCCACGGATAACAGACATGCGGCGAGTCGCCATCATCCCTGCGGTAACGATAGGATTAAGGCAGGCGCCAGAAAATGCATAAACTGCAATTAAAATTGCAATTACGGCAAAAGCGTAAGTAGCTACGCTGGCCATGCCCATGAGTGATGCAGCGAAAAGCAATAATGCGAGTAGCATAGTGCCGATGATTTCGCCCAGCAACGCTCCGTAGAATTTATGATCTTTGAATACGGTGAGAACACTTTCTTTCTCGTCATATTTTTTGGCGAAAAAGCCTGAAAGGCAGGATTTTTTCTCGCTGGTTTTTACTGATGTACTGGATTTACTAGCAGTACTGGTTTTTGTAGCCTCGACTACGGTCTTTTCGACAGTTTTCGTGGCGGATTTGGATTTAGTCGATTTATCCTTTTTGGATTTGCTCGACTGGGTTGACTTTTTAGTCGCCATTTTTCCTCCTTTAATTGATATTAACTTTATTATACCATAAAAATATATGATATAATGAAAAATATACTAAAATAATTTATTTAGGAAAAGGAAAATGGGCGTAATTGTAAACAAAAAGAATGATCAGGATAAACTCTCACAGAGAATTAATGCGGACTTACGCGCAAAAGCGATGGAGACTGCTGATGTTGAAGGAAATAAAGATCCGGATCTTGCAGAAGATTCTGAATATGTGAGAGATATGCAAAAAACCAGTAAATTTGGCTGGGTGTGGATTGTATTGATAATTTTGGCACTTTTGGCACTTATCCCGATTTTTGTTTTATAAATTTTAGCATAAGTGCTATAATGTAAATATGGATAGTGAGCCGAGCGAGGATTTTGGTAGTAAAATTCCGGAAAAGAAGACAGCGCAAGAAAATAGCCGCCCTGATTTTTTAGCAACTACTGATAAACTAAAGAAGCAAGATGCAGCGATGCAAGGTTTGGGTGCGGCGGAGAAGTCTGCCGTTAATAATGATAAGGCAAAAGACGATCAAAAAGGTGGGGTTTTAGATGCGAAGAATGCTGAAAACAGAACCGGCTTATACACTGGTGGAGGGAAAATGGCTTTGGCGAAAAATGCAGCTAAGGGTAAGTTTTCTATAAAAAAATCTGGCGCGATTTTGGCTATAACTTTTGTTTTGTTTATAGCTGGCGGGATAGCTTCTCTTACGCAGATTTTTCAGCCATTCGATTTGCTCGCACAATTTAAAGACACTTTTAATAGTATGCATACTTCGGTAAACAAACGTTCGGATAGATTTTTCAAAGCACAAATGGAAACTGGAAGAACGAAAAATCCACTAAAGGGAAGTAAAATTTTTGGTCAAAAATTTAAAATTTCCAAGAAACAACAGAAAAAATTAAAAGAAAAAGGAATTGAATATGACGAAAAGACTTTTGAAGCGGATGGTAAAAAGATAAAAGTTTTAAAATATGAGGATGACTCTGGCAACATAAAGGTTGTTGGGGCGGATGAAAAAGCAGTAAAATCTTTAAATTCATTAGACTTAAGTAAATTTGACACTGGAGTTGAGGGTGTAAAATTTGATGCGGAAGCGATTAGTTTTAAAAATTTTTATGCAACAAATACTAAGTTTTTTACCGCTTATAATGCTGGTTCGATGACTTGGCGTGGTAAAATCGGTAACTGGTATGGAAAAAATACAAAAAATTTTTTAAAGAAAAATAATTTAACACGTAATAGATTTGAAGATTGGAAAAAGAAATTAAAAGAAGCGGGCGGAGAAAATGATAGTAGTGTTGCTAAAAAATTATTTAAAAAAATAATGGGGGAGGGCACCGATAAGATTAATGGTGGTGGAATTAAAAATACAGATAAAGAAAATGACGATAATGGCGAGAAATTAAATTCTAAAGAGGAGCCTTTTGAAGATCTAGATAGGCAAGATTTAACTGAGGCGAAAATTAAATCAAGACTAGATGAGATATCTGGGAAATTTAATAAAGCAGCGAACATAGGGTGCGCGGCAATTGGTGTGATTGGAGCAATTAATTTGTTAGTTCAAGCCAGTGAGATGTTGCAAATATTAAATTTAACAACTTCGTCTTTCGAGACTGTGGATAAAACTGAATATGGTCTGGGTGACGATGCCCCAATTAATGAACTGGCTAATTCGTTAAATGAGAGAAAAGAAAACAAACATGAAGTAGTAAAGGGTGAAGCCACTGGTAAAATTGTTGATGGTAAGATCAGCGGGTTATATACCGAAACGGAATCAACATATAAAACTGCAATAGAGTCTAAAGGGGTCGCCGCTTTGTATGACAATACTAGAGTAGATCCAAAAGATCCAAGTGTAGCGAGTTTTAATATAATGGCTAATTCTAAAAAAATATTAGGGGGATTAGGCGAGGGTATGACGTCGTACGAGGGTTGTTTAGTAGCAAAAGCTGGAGCAGCAGCTATATCGGCGGTAGCGGATGGATTTGAAATAGCAGCGTGTATTGCTGGTTTGTTGGGGGCACCATTTACATTTGGCGGTTCGACCGTTGCTTGTGGGCCACTGGCTATAGGAATTGCTAGTAGTGTAGCCTTAGGTATGTCTATTAGCGTGATTTTAGGCGCGTTGGTGACATTTGTTACACCGATAGCAGTTAATGCTCTTACTAGGGATTTGATCAGTGACTTAGGCGGGGAAGATTTAGGCAATGCTTTGACGTCTGGCGCTAATATATATCAAGGTGGCGCACATCGAGCAAGCGGTGGGTCTTTATCATCTATAGATAAGTATAAAGATTTTGCTGTTAATCAGCAACAAGTGATTGCGGAAAATGATAAATACGAACGAGAAACTTTGAGTCCATTTGATATTACTTCTGGCAATACATTTATGGGTTCAATTCTGAGACAGATATCCGGTTTTAATAGCGCTAGTTCTTTAATTACTACGATAACGGCTGGAGAATCTATAGTTTCGTCTTCCGTGATGGCAATGTTGCCGACTGCATCGGCGGCTAACATCACAAAGACTTTACCAGATAGCATGGATGATTACGCAGAAGTTAATCCATATTTGGCTTCTATTGGTGCAGTAGGAGATTCTTATGGTAATTCGTACGTTATGACGGATGTTAGTACTATAGAAAAAGATCCAGCAGATGTAATAACTAGTATAGATAACACTGGTAAAGGTGCTAAACGTGCGAACCTATCTGATAGTGAGGCGAGCGATGGTAATGTTATAATTAACGACGATTCTAATTTAGCTAAATATATTAGATATTGTAGTGAGCGTTCGTCTCCTTTTGGTGTAGCAGATCAAAATATTGCTAATGAATTTGTGTCTGGCGACGTTGATACTGGCAATAACGTTATTAGCAATGCTATTAATGGTGCAATCGGTGCTGTACCTGTGATAGGTGACGTGCTAGATATAATACAAGATTCAGAGCAATTAGCTAATATAGGCTGGATTAGTGGCGAATCTTGCGTGGCCGGGAATACTGTAAATGCTACAGCTTCGCCTGATTGGAGCGAAACAAAGAATTATCAAAGATTTGTTGAGGACCAATCTTTAGCAGAGTCAATGGGACTAATTGACCAATCAGCGGTTTCTGCATACCTTGATAAATATTATGAAGAACATCCGTTAGATAACTCTTATGAAGGAATTTTAGCAAGATATTCTGGTATGACAAAAGATAATGTTATTGCGCTTTTGGATGTGATGAATTATTATAATTTTATTGCAAATTATGATGCAAGCGATCGCTATGCTTTTGGTGAACCGGTAGTGGATAAAGGTGACGTGCTCGAGTTTGATAATGAAAACGTACTAGCTGGTGGATTCATCTTGCAAAACCAAATTCTGTATGCCGATATACGAAACAGAGCTTTTACTGTTTAGGGTTTTTGTGGTAAAATAAGAATATGTTGGATCAGCTAAAACAAGAATTAAAAGAGTTGAATGTAAGAGCGGGTAAAATAAAAGATTTGCCTGTGGACAAGCGTGCAGAATTTGGGCGGAAGATTAATGCTGAAAAGCTAGTAATTTTAGAGAAAATTAAAGAGTTAGAGCGGTCGGCGATAGACGAAGAAGTGGAGCCAATTGATGTTACAGCGTGGTCTGGCGTAAATGAAAAAATGCCAGAATTTTATTCGGCAGAAATGGGGTCTAAACATCCGCTTATGACTGAACTTGATCGCGTGGTTGGAATTTATCAAATGATGGGTTTTGATGTGATGGAATCTCGACAGTTAGATGATGAATATCATATGTTTGATAGCTTAAATTTCCCGAAGGAACATCCGGCGCGTGATGGTTATGATACTTTTCGTACCGAGGAAGGCTTAATTCCACCAGCTCATACTTCGACTATGCAACACCGAGCGTTGAAAAAATTTAAATATAAGTTAGAAAATGGCGGGCAAATTGCAACGGTGATTCCAGGGCGAGTTTTTCGCAATGAAGATGTAGATGCTACGCATGAGCATACTTTTTATCAATGTGAAGGGGTTTTTGTATCTAAAGATTGTACGCTTGGCAATATGTTGGGGATTTTGCGGGAATTCTTTGAACGATACTACGAGCAAAAATTGGAAATTAGGACACAGCCTGGGTATTTTCCATTTACGGAACCGAGCTTGGAATTTATGATTGAAAAGCCAAAAACTTTGGGTGGCAAAAAAGGCGATTTTTTGGAAATGCTTGGTTGTGGGATGATTCATCCTAATGTTTTAAAAATGGCGGGAATTAACCCGGAAGAATATCATGGTTTTGCGTGGGGTGGTGGAATTGATAGGCTAGTAATGCTTAGATATGGACTAGATGATGTGCGTTATTTTGAGTCGGGAAATCTTAATTTTTTGAGGGAGTTTTAGATGAAAATCTCGTTAAATTGGTTGAAAAAATTGGTAGATGTGAAAATCTCGGATGAGGAATTAATTCGTTTAATAGGTGCGAGATTAGTTGAAGTTGAAGGCGTGATTGACGAAACGCATAAATATGACAATATATATGTAGTTCGAGTTGTGAGCGCGGAAAAAATACCGGAGACGCATTTAACTTTATGTAAGATTGACGTAGGTAATGTGGAAATTTTAAGGGTAGAAAAAGATGAGGATGGTCTAGTACAAGTAATTTGTGGCGCACCGAATGTCCATGCGGGCATGTTGGCGGCTTGGATTGCGCCTGGCGCAATTGTGCCGGCTTCGGTACATGAAGATGCTCCATTTGTGATCGGTAAGCGCAGAATGCTCGGTAAATATGATTCGAACGGGATGCTTGCAGGAGCAGATGAGTTGGATTTTGGTGACGATCATTCTGGGATTGTGGAGATTAGTGAATTTGAGCTCTCTGAACAAGCTGGGTATTTTGACGATTTGCGTGGCGAACATAATATATATAACATGCCGCCAGTGGTTCCTGGTCAAAAATTGGCGGAAGTTTTTGATTTAGAAGATAAAATTTTAGAAATTGAAAATAAATCTTTAACTCATAGACCGGATTGCTTCGGTTTGGTTGGATTTGCGCGTGAAGTGGCGGGAATTTTAGGACAGAAGTTTGAATGTGATTATGCTAAAGAGTCTTTAGAAATTGATAATGGTATAGAGATTGATATAGAAGATGCAACGATCTGCCCGCGCTATTCAGCTATGGTTTTAAATAGAAAATCCGGTTCGGAGAAAAAATTTTTAACTTATACCGATATTATTTTATGTAAATCTGGTATGAAACCGATTGACAAAATTGTAGATGCCACTAATTTAATAATGTTAAATACTGGCCAGCCTCTACATGCGTTTGATTATGATAAATTTATCAAAGTTGGAGGGATAGAAGATCCGTTAATTCGTGTGCGACTTGCAAAAACTGGCGAAAAGTTGGTGCTTTTGGATGGAAAAGAAATTGAGCTAAATGAAAATGATATTGTGATTTGTTCGAATAATACTCCTGTAGCATTAGCTGGCGCGATGGGTGGCGAATCGACAAAAATTGATGAGACAACAAAAAGAATTATTTTAGAATCAGCGACTTTCAGCTTGTACAATTTACGCAAAACTCAAATGGCACATGGAATTTTCTCGGAAGCAATTACGCGATTTACTAAAGGACAGCCAACATATCAGACTTTGGGTAATGCGAAAAAATTTGCGGATATGTTGAGGGAAGATTTTAGTGTAGTAAATGTTTCGGACTGTTATAAATCTAAAGAAAAAGAAAATGTTGTAAAAATTACAACATCTGAGATAAATAGACTTTTGGGAACGGAGTATGGCGAAGATTTAATCAGACGAACTTTGGAAAACGTGGGTTTTATAATTAAGGAGATTGGTGAGAATTGGGAAGTTGTGGCGCCGGAATGGCGTACAGACATTCATATTAAGGAAGATGTTATTGAAGAAATTGGGCGACTTTTGGGTTACGATAGTATTGAACCAGTTTTGCCGGCGCATTTTACGGCTGAAAAGAATAAAATGTTTGAATTTAAGCATGAAATTCGTGATATTTTAGCCAAGTTCGGTGCGAATGAAATTTTGACTTATAGTTTTGTGAGCGGAGATTTGTTGAGTAGAGTTGGTCAAGAAGTGAAAAATTCATATAAAATTACAAATTCAATTTCGCCGGTTTTGCAATATGTGCGACAAAGTATTGTGCCGAGTTTACTCGAAAAAACTTATATGAATGAAAAATTGCCAGTTGAAAAATTTGCGATTTTTGAAATGAATACGGTTTATCGCAAAGATTTGGGCCTTGATGCTGAAAATGTACCGGTTGAGAAAAAATCACTTGGTATGGTAGTTGCGGAACGCAAGAATAGCGAAACGGCATTTTATAAAGCTAAGAAGTATGTGAACGGGCTTTTAGAGTCGTTTAATATTCAGGTAGAATTTTTGCCGGTAAAAAATAAATTTGCAGAGATCCAGCCTTTTGAAAGAGAACGTTCGGCGGAAATTTGGGTAAATGATGTTTATGTTGGTGTAGTAGGCGAGTTTAAAAATATAGTGAAGCACGATTTTAAATTGGCGCCATACTTAGCAGGGTTCGAAATTGATCTGGAGGTGATTTTACCTTTAGCATCACAAAAGAGACAGATCAAATTTAGTAAAAAAACTATAGAAGATTTAACTATTACGACCGATAAGAAATATGCAGAAGTTTTGAAGGATGTAAAAGAAAAATATCCGAACGCTGAGATTTTGCCTGGAGTAATCTATCAAGCGGAGGGTGCGGACATCAAAAATATTACTTTTCATATTGTTTCACAAGAATAATATTTGAAATCTTTTTGTACTTATGGTAATATGGAATTATGATATTGCTTGATTCTATAACCAAACGTTATCCTGGCGACAGTGAGCCTGCGTTGGATGATGTTTCTTTACATATCGAACCAAATGAGTTCGTGTTTTTGGTGGGTAAATCGGGTGCTGGAAAATCGACTTTAATTAAAATGATCACAAAAGAGGAGGTACCGGATTCTGGCAAGATTGTGATTGGTGGAATTGATCTTGATTATGTTAAAAAACGTCATATCCCAGGTTATCGTAGAAGGCTTGGTGTAGTTTTCCAGGATTTTAAGTTATTGCCGCGCAGAACGGTTTATGAGAATGTAGCTTTCGCGTTAGAGATTGCCGGTATGAGTAATAAGGACATTCGTAAAACAGTACCAAAGGTTTTAGACTTGGTAGACCTAAGTGACCAAGCAAACAAATTTCCTAATCAACTTTCTGGTGGGCAACAGCAGAGAGTTTCGATTGCTCGTAGTGTAGCAAGACAACCTAAGATTTTAATTGCGGATGAGCCGACGGCGAATTTGGATAAACTGACTACACAGGAAATTATTGACTTACTTAAGAAGATTAATGATTTTGGCACCACGATTTTAGTAACTACTCATAATGAGGGGATTGTCAATAATTTACAAAAACGAGTGATAACTTTGAAAGATGGTAAGATCGTAGATGATCAAAAAAATCATGGAATTTATAAGTTGGATGAAAAGCCTGCGCCAAAGATTGTGCGAAAGGTACAAACTCCTGGCCACGCATTAAAAACAAGGAAGGTGATTTAATGACAAAAAAGCCGGAGAAAGAAGAAAGATTAAAAAGCGCTTCTAGAAAAAATTTAAAAACTATGCAGAAATCGCATACTAGACATTATGTGCGTGAAAAGGCTAGGATAACAAAATACGGCGCAAAGGGCTTTGGTCGAAATATTTGGCTTTCGACAGCGGCAACTGTGGTGATGGTGCTTACTCTTGTGATTTTATTTGTAACTGTAGTAGCGAGTACTATTTTGACGCAAACTGCGGAGGAAATGAAAAATAAAATTGACATTACGATCTATTTTAAGCCAAACACTTCTGAAGAAGTTTTGACGGAGTTGGAAGATAAAATTAGCGAAGATTCAAATATTAAATCTGTAGAAACTTCTACTTCTGAAGAAGAATACGGCAAGTTTTTAAAGGAAAACGAGACTAGCGACGAGATTATCAATATCATGGATGAAGAAATGACGGCTACTATGATTGGAAAAATGCAATCGACAATGCGTATTAAAGTACAGAATCCAGATAATTTAGATAGTATAAAGAAAATAGTAGAAGAAGATGAGCTTTTTGTAGCTAATACTGATAAGGAAAAGACTCCGACTTATGATGTGAATAGAGTAGAAATAAACACGATTACTTCATGGGCAAGAATTGCGCGGACTGGCGGTGTGGTTTTAGCAATAGTATTTTTGGTAATTTCGGTTTTGATTATTTTTAGCACAATTAGAATGGCGATTTTTTCACGTAGGGAAGAAATTTATATGATGAAATTGGTGGGCGCAGACAAGCATTTCATTCGTGGACCATTTTTGGTCGAAGCAGAAATTTGTGGATTGATTGCCGGGGTAGTAGCTGGAATATTGTCATACGCTGGCTTTAAATTCCTATCACCGAGATTAGAGAATTACGGTATTGATGTAAGCACTATAAACGGAGTTTTGGATTCAAATCAATTAATTCTAGTATTTTTAATATTTATTTTGTTAGGAATGCTGATTGGGCGAGTTTCAGCTAGATTGGCAGTCTCAAAATACTTGCATAAAACATAATACTTATGCTATAATTAAGTTATGGTAAAAATTAAAAACAAAAACCAGAAAATAAAATTAGTTGCAACAGTAGTTTTGTCTGGGGTTTTGAGTTTTGGTTCGATTGCTAATGTAGCGGCCATTTCAAGGGCTTGTCAAAAATCAGATGCTTGTAGGGCTGCAGTAGCTAAAGAGCAAGAGGCTAATAGAAACGCCGCTAATGCAGCTAGATCGGCGAACGCTTATCAAATAAAAGTGAGTGAACTTTCGGCAGAAATTGCCAAAAAAGAGGCAGAGATCGCTAGCACGACAGCCGAAATTAAAGAGCTAAAAGATGAAATAGACGAAAAAGAAGCGAAATTGGATGAAGAACAGGAGGCTTTAGCTGAACTTTTGGTGAATATGCATTTTGAATCCGATGCAGAACCGATTCGTATATTAGCTGGTGCAAGTTCAATTTCTGATTTAGCTGAAAAAGCAGCGCGGGAAGAAGTTGCGCAGGAACAAATCAATACTAAGGCGGAATCTGTGAAAAAGGCTAAAGAAGAACTTGAGGACGAGAAAGCAAAAGTAGAAGAGTTGTTAGCTAGGCAGGAGTCTGAAAAGGCGGATTTATCTAAACAACAGGCCGACAAAAAAGCGTTGGTAGAAAAATATGCAAATGATGCAGAGGCCTATAATGCTGTGGCAGCTGCGGCTCAGGAAGAGGCTAGGTTGGCTGCGCAACGATATCAGGAAGCACATCCGGAAGAATTTCAAGGTACAGCAAGCCAGTATACTGGTGCGAATACTTATCCTTGGCAAGCCGATTGTCCAGGTAGGCAAGATGCATATTTGACTTATTGGGACGGTTACAAAATTGGTGGTTATGTTTGTGAATGTGTAAGTTATGCTGGTTGGAAAGCGTATGAGGCTTTTGGTGTTCCAGCGGCTTGGGGGAATGCTTACTCTTGGGCGTCTGGCGCGCGTAATGCTGGCTACAGAGTAGATAAAAGTCCAGCGGCAAATACGATTGGACAGAGTGGCGGTGCGCCTTATGGACATGTGTTTTGGGTTGAAAGCGTGAATGGTGATGGCTCGATTAATGTGACAGAATATAACAATGCTTATGCTACCAAGCTATATTCTGGATCATTCCACTATGGTGATTTTGGTTCCCGTACGATACCTGCAAACGAGGTCAGGCAGTATAATTACATACATTTTAACTAACTTGAATAAAAAAATTAGGATAAATGTGATAAAATAGTTCTATGACTGAAAAGGTGGAGTGGAAAGAAAAAAAGACTAGTTTAGGCAACGCGATAATTATTTCGGCGGTGATGTTGGTAGTTGGCGTAGTGGTTGGCGTAAACTGGAATAATGTAATGAGCGGCTTTGCGCCGTATTTAGGACTAAGCTCTTCGCAGAGTTCGAGTGTAAATTGGTCAGAGTTAGATGAAGTTTATGATAAATTAGCTAATTCTTATAATGGTGATTTTACGGAGTCACAGATAATCGAGGGTGCTAAAAAAGGTCTAACTGAATCTTTAGGGGATGTTTATACTGTCTATATGGATTCGGAAGAGACAAAGGAATTTTATGACGATTTGCACGGTAATGTGGGAGCGGGAATTGGTGTAGAAATGGGGCTTCGTGATGGTTACGTTAGAGTATTAAGAACCTTACCGGATAATCCAGCTAGAAAGGCAGGGATTTTGGCGGGTGATATTTTGTATAAGGTTGATGGCGAAGAGGTTTATGATCTAGATACTGAAGAAATTTCTAAAAAAGTTCGTGGTGAAGAGGGTACAGAGGTTGAGGTAACTGTGGTGCGTGATAATGAAGAAAAAACTTTTAAAATGAAACGAGAAATTATTAACAATGTTTCAGCCTATGTGGAATATAGTGGTAAGACTGCAATCGTAACGATTACGCGTTTTGACGAAGATACCGGTACTAAGGTTCAAGGTTTTGCTAATGAATTTAAAGATAAGAGTATAAAAAAGGTAATTTTGGATTTACGTGGCAATGGTGGTGGTTATGTATCGGCAGCAAAAGATTTGCTTAGTTTATGGATAGACAATGACGTGATTCTAGTTCAAAAATCTAAACATTCTGGTAATACTGAGGAAAAATCTAGTTCTGGTAAGGCAATCTTGAAAGATATGAAGACAATTGTGCTCGTTGATGGCTCTACGGCATCGGCTTCGGAGATTACGGCTGGAGCTTTACAGGATTATGGCAAAGCAACTATCGTGGGTGAAAAAACTTACGGTAAGGGTGTGGTGCAGAATTTATATGATCTTTCTAATAATACTACTCTTAAAGTTACAACTGCAGAGTGGTATACACCAAAGGACCGTTCGATTAATAAAACAGGGATTACGCCAGATATAGAAGTTGAACGAAGTTATGAAGATATTAATGCAATGCGCGACCCGCAATTAGATAAGGCAAAATCATTGTAAAATCGGAGTTTTGTTAGGCGCTTGAATAATAAAATAACAGAGGTAGAATGAAAATAGTAATCGCAACAGCAGTATATCATCCAATGATAAATGGGGTGGCAGTATTTTCGCACAATTTGGCAGTTGGATTAGCAAAGCGTGGCCATGAAGTTATGGTGATTTGCCCATCACAGACAGGTAAAAATTATACAAAAGTTATAGATGGGGTGAAAACTGTTTTTTTGAAATCTGTTAATGTAAAAATTTACCCAGATCAAATTCATAAAGTACCAGAGAAGAAAAAGTTTTTGGGAATTAATTGGCCACATTTGTTCTATAAAAATGGCTTTAAAGTTTCGGTGTTCCCAGTGCATGAAATAAGAAAGATTTTAGATAAATTTAAACCCGATGTGGTACACGTACAGGTGTCGGATCCGATTGGGCTGTCGGTGGTTTCTTATGCTAAAAGACGAAATATCCCAGTAGTAACAACTGAGCATAATCAGCCGGAAGTTTTAACTGAACCGATGCACATGCCTAAAGTAGTGCAAAAGCCAGTCAACGCACTTTTATATGATTATTTTTACCATAGGCAAAATAAAAGTGATTTTGTGACTATGCCGACAAAACAAGCCATCGATAACTTGATTTTTAAAAAAGGGAAGGATTTTAAGGTGCCAGTTGCTGCGGTATCTAACGGGGTAGATTTATCGAATTTTAAGCCCGGCAAACCTAAAAAAGAAATATATAAAAAGTATGGTTTAGATGAAATTTTGCCGACGGTTCTATATGTAGGCAGGGTGGATCCAGAGAAAAAGGTAGGATTGATAGCGGACGCGTTTTTAGAGGCGGAAAAAAATGGACTGAAAGCACAGCTCGTGGTGGTTGGTGATGGCGTAGATAGGGCTAGGTTGGTAGAGGAAAATAAAACTTGTCAGAATATTCATTTTTTGGGAAGAATTTTGCCACCAGATTTATACGAGCTTTATAAGGTGGGTGATGTGTTTGCTACGGCTTCGGAGATTGAGACTCAGGGAATTGTTTTGATAGAGGCGGCAGCGACAGGGCTACCTTTAATCGCCGTAGATAAAGGTGCAGTAGCGGAAGTTTGTGAAAGTGGTAAAAATGGCTATTTGTGCCAGCCGAAAAATGTATCAGAAATCAGTGAGGCGATGATAAAAATTTTAACAGATAAAAATTTGCAGAAAAAATTTAGCGAAAAGTCTATAGAGATTGCACACGAACATGATTTTGAAAAAACCCTGGATAAGTTCGTTAATATTTATAAGCATTTATTAAATAAGTAGCTTTGCTTTTATACTACAAAATTTAAAATTTTAGCTTTTTTGACAAAGATGGTTTTTTTGATGTTGTCGGTTAAGTGTTTTTGGATTTTTTGATCGTTTTTTGCGAGATTTATGATTTTCTCTTCGTTTCCTAAATCATTGGTAGAGACAGACAATTTGCCACGTAATTTGCCGTTGACCTGAACGATAATTTCTACGGTATCAGAGATAAGAAATTTTTCGTCCCATTTTGGCCATTCATCGTTGGAATTTAAGAATTCGAGCATTTCAGAAGCCAAATGCGGAGCGAAAGGCTTTAATAATTTTGCTAAGGTTATGATATCTTCGGTTTCTGGTGTAGTTTTATAAAGTTCGTTGACGTATTCCATTAATGCTGCGACAGCGGTGTTGAAGTTTTGACGATAGATATCCTCGGTAACTTTTTTGATGGTTTTATTTCTTATAACTGTAGTATTGGATATTGAATCGGATGTTTTAGAGAGACGCTCGTTCGCGCCCGTCGTTACGGGGCTCACTTCGCTCAAGCCGCTCCCCGTTGGTCGCGGAAGCTCTCTAGAAACACCCTCATCAATATCTTTATTCTTATTCTCGAAACAAAGCGTATAACAGCGGTTCAAAAATCTATAAACTCCGCCGACTGAACGAGGGTTCCAGGCAGCATCGAGTTCGACTGGACCGATGAACATTTCGTAGGTGCGTAGAGTATCGGCGCCATATCCCTCATCGATTACATCTAGCGGGTCGATAACGTTACCTTTAGATTTAGACATTTTTTTACCATCAGGCGCATTAATGTAGCCATGATAGATTAATTTTTTAACCGGTTCACGGAAAGGTAAATATCCTTCATCGGCGAAGAATTTACACCAAAAACGGATATAAAGTAGATGAGCGACGGCGTGATCAGCGCCTACGTAAATGTCGGTCGGTGCCCAATATTTGATAGCTTCTGGATCCCAGGCGTGATTATTGTCGTGCGGGGAAGCGTAACGCCAGAGATACCAAGACGAACAAGCGTAGCCGTCTAGAGTATCGGTTTCTCTAGTCATTTCTTCTTCGTGAATTTCGCCAGTTTTTGGATCTTTAACAGGGATTTTAACTTTGAGCCAATCTTTAGCTTTAGCTAGGGCTGAATGTCCAGAATTGTCTGGTTTGTAGTCTTTAACTTCTGGAATCAAAACCGGGAGTTGATCTTCTGGAATTGGGTGAGCATTGCCATCTTTATCATAAGCGATTGGAATTGGACAACCCCAATAGCGTTGGCGTGAAATTAGCCAGTCGCGCATTTTGTAAGTAGTTTTTGGGGTTCCGTAGGTGTCGCGGTCGACAAGTTCAGTTTCTATAATTGGCAAATTGAATTTTTCGGCAAATTCGCGGTCGCGATCGTCCATGGCAGGTACAGCCATAATTGCACCAGTACCATAGCCAGACAAAACATAATCTGCTACCCAGATAGGGATTTTTTCTTTGGTAGCTGGATTGATAGCATAAGAACCAGTGAAGACGCCGGTTTTTTCTTTGTTTTCTTGGCGTTCGATTTCGGATTTTTTAAGAGCGGCAGCTTTATAGGCTAAAACTTGGTCGTAAGTATCGTCGGTAAGAAGGGTTTCTAATGCTGGGTATTCTGGGGCAACAACTAGGAAAGTGGCGCCGAGAATGGTGTCTGGGCGAGTGGTAAAGACTTTAACTTTACGATTATTATAAAGTTGTTTTTGCTCGCCTCCTTGCTCGTGCCTATCGTCATAGGGCTCGCTTCGTCGTTCGCTCCCGTTGTCGCGAACGCTCGCAGAAACAACTTTAGTAGCAATTGGGAAGTCAATTTCAGCGCCCACTGAGCGTCCGATCCAGTTTTTTTGCATAGTTTTGATTTTTTCGGGCCAATCTAGGTTGTCAATTTCTTCGAGTAATTCATCGGCGTATTCGGTGATTTTAAAAAACCATTGTTTCATTTTTTTCTTTTCAACTTCGTGACCGCAGCGCCAACAACAGCCATTTTCGACTTGCTCATTAGCCAAAACTGTTTGGTCGACTGGGCACCACCATTGATAGGATTCTTTTTGATAGGCTAAGCCTTTTTTATAAAGTTGTAAAAAGCACCACTGAGTCCATTTGTAATATTCCGGATCAGAAGTATTAATTTCTCGAGACCAGTCGATAGCGTAGCCTAAGCGCTTGGCTTGGTTGCGAAAATTGGCGATATTCGATTTAGTGACTTCTTGGGGTGCGGTGCCGGTTTTGATAGCATAATTTTCCGCTGGAAGTCCAAAAGTGTCGTAGCCGAACGGTCGCAAGACATTTAGCCCTTGCTGAGTATAAAAACGAGTAAGCACATCCACAATAGTAAAGTTGCGAACATGGCCCACGTGCAAGCCGGCGCCAGATGGGTAAGGGAACATTTCGGCGAGGAACATCTTGGGTTTGTCGGAATTCTCAGTCGCTTTAAAGGCCTGAGTTTTTTCCCATTTTTCTTGCCATTTTTTTTCAATTGCCAAGGGCTCATATCTTTTCATAGAGACAATTATACCATAATCTGGTATAATTTGGTAATGGAAATGATTTTGGTGTTAGATAATATACGGTCATGTTATAACGTGGGGGCGATTCTTAGGACGGCGGAAGGATTTGGAGTGGAACGAGTGATTTTGTCTGGTTATACACCTAGAGTGCATGATAAGAATTTATTACCACATTTGCGTGAGAAACTTGATAAAGAGATTCATAAGACTGCTCTTGGAGCCGAAGATATGCTAAAAATTTATTCATCTGGTGATATAATTACAGAGGTGAAAAAGTTAAAAAATGAGGGGTGGCAAATTGTGGGCTTGGAGAATAATATTGATGATGCGCGGCTCTATAAAATGGGAAGTAAAGAAGTAAAAGATAAATTAAAATCTAAGGTCGTGCTGATTTTGGGTGAGGAAGTGCACGGGATAGATTATTCACTCTATGATATAATTGATCTGTTTTTAGAAATACCGATGCGTGGGCAAAAAGAATCTTTTAACGTGTCAGTAGCGGCTGGTATTGCGATGTATGGTATAATGGAAATATGATAAAAGTTTATACTACACCAACTTGTATTTATTGCCACGCCCTAATGGATTGGCTAGATGAGAAGGGGATTAAATATCAAGAGATGGACGCCACAAAGGAGTCAGATATCTCTACGGTGCCGGTGACGGAAATTAACGGCGAGCGAATTGTGGGGTTTGATCGGCCAGCAATTAAACGAGCACTAAAGGAACTAGAAAAGTAAAGTCGCGGATTTTGGGGTTGAAAAAGTAGTAATCTCATGGTAAAATGAGAAAAATATCATATTAAATTTAAGGAGCAAAATGCCTGAACCTAAGAAACAAAGTAGTCCGCGCAAAACAGGGCTTCGTAGGAGTCATCTTCGACTTAAACTGGCACGACGAGTTAATAAAACTTCGCCGGTGAAAGTTTTTGAAACTAAGAAGACTACCCCAAATTTGAAAGTTAAAACTAAAAAAGCTAAAAAGAGCGCTTAGAAAAATATCAAGGGGGATAATAAAAAAAGGATAGAATATTAAAATGGCAAGTAATCGACATTTAGGAAGAGTAATTGTTCTACAAAGTTTATACGAATATGAACTTAGGACTCTAGCAAAAGACCCTGACGTCGATTTAGATGTAATTGTCGCGAAAAACATCGAACCTTATGAAAAAACATTGGGCGATACGGAATTTGTGTATAATTTAACGCATGAAGTAGCGGAGAATTTTGAAACATTAGATAAAGTATTAGCCCCAATTGCGCCAGAATGGCCAATCAGTTCGATTGCGGCAATTGATCGAAATATTTTAAGGATGGGTTTATACGAACTTTCGGAATGTGGTAATACTATTCCTCCGAAAGTAGCTATTAATGAAGCTGTAGAGCTAGCCAAAGCTTTTGGTTCAGAAAATTCGTCGAAATTTGTGAACGGAGTGCTCGGAACAGCTTATAAACAATTAGGAATTAAAGAAAATGGACCAGAAAAAAATAGTAAGGTCACAAAGAATACCGAAACCGCCGATGGGTCAACAGGAAAAGGCAAATCTGGCGGCAAAGCCGCTAAAGCGGACAGTAAGTCAGCTTAAGTCGGCGAACAAACTTCAAGTAGAACCGACTGCAAAGCGGGCTTTTAAAGTTCCCGAGGCGTTGCCTGAGGATCGAGTAAAAGAGACGGCTCTAGATAAAATTAAATCGGCTGTTTTTCGTAAAAAATCGGCTATACAAGCGATTGTAAGGGAGCCAACTGCGGGCGGCATAGTTTTTCGTATGACGAAGGACAAAAAAGATATCGAAATTTTATTAATTCAAGATTCTAAAGGTCGTTGGACGATCCCGAAAGGTCATATTGAGCCTGGAGAGACGGCAAAAATTACAGCACGTAGAGAAATTGCCGAGGAAACTGGTCTTAAAAATGTTTCGATTTTGACTTGGCTTGGGAAAATTCAGTTTAAATATCGCCGTTTAGATAAATTGGTTTTAATGACAACACAGATTTATCTGGTGCAGGAATTAGATGATCAGGAGCAACCAATTCCAGAGAAGTGGATGAAGGGAATTGCATGGTTCCCGTTTGCTGAGGCGTTAGATTTGATTGAATATGAAGATATTGAAAAATTAATGTTGATCGCGAAAAAGAAAATTCGTGCGGGAGATTTTTAGGAGGAAAATGGATTATACACCATATAAAGAATTCGCTAAAGAAAAATTGGGTTTTGAATTTAACGACATAAACCTATTAGTGACGGCGTTAACTCATCGAAGCTATGTGAATGAGCATCGTAAAACTCACGAACATAATGAAAGGTTGGAATTTTTAGGTGACGCAGTTCTAGAATTAGTTTCTTCAGATTTTTTGTATCAAAATTACAATGAACCTGAGGGAATTATGACTGCAGTGAGGGCGGCTTTGGTGCGAACCGAATCGATTGGCGATGCTGGTAAAGAGCTTGGCTATGCGCCGTTAGTGCGAATGTCTAAAGGTGAAAAGATGGGCTCAGAGCGGGCACATGATTCGATTTTGGCAGATTGTTTTGAGGCGGTGATTGGTGCTATTTATCTAGACCAAGGATATAATGCGGCGCAAGATTTTATTGCAAAACACATTTTGGTAAAAATTAATACGGTTTTAGAAGAAGAATCTTGGCGTGATCCAAAATCTTATGTACAGGAATTGGCGCAAAAAATTGATGGAGAAACTCCTATTTATAGAACCATGAAAGAAGAAGGGCCAGACCATAATAAGATGTTTACAGTTGGCGTGTATGTAGGTGAGGCTTTGAAAGGTGTTGGGACTGGACACTCTAAACAAGAGGCACAAACTGAAGCTGCACGCGAGGGTGTAAAAAAATACAAGAAGGAAAATAAAGTATAAAGTTGACTTTTTTACTTAATTATGGTATAATGGTGTTATGCCCTGCTTTTTGATTTTGGGGTTTATTTTTTTGCAAAGATATGATATAATAGGGAAGTTAATAATTTAAGGAGAAAAAATGCTAGCGATTCGCATGCAACGTAAAGGCCGGGCGCATTATCCTACGTACCGGATAGTCGTCCAAGAATCCCAGCGCCACCCACTTTCTGGGCGCGTAGTGGCTGAGGTCGGCAACTATAACCCACAAACTAAAGCTTTAACTTTGGATAAAAAGTTGGTGGAAAAATATTTATCTAATGGCGCGCAGCCTTCTTCGCGCGTGGCGTTTATTTTGAAGAAGAATGGTGTTAAATTACCGAAGTGGGTAAAAGAGGCGCCAGTCAAAAAGGCTGCAGCTAAGCACGCAGATAAATTGCGCAAAAATCAGCCAAAAGAAGAACCAGAAACAGAAGCACCGGCTGAAGTAGAGGCGCCAGCAGAAGATTCACAAGAAACTGCGGCTCCGGTTGAAGCTGAGGCTCCAGTGGAAGCTGAAACTTCGGCGGAGACTGAAGCTCCCACAGAAGAAAAAGCTGAATAGAATTTTTAAAAAATAGTCTTTTCATAAGACTATTTTTTATGCTATAATTGTTATTGTAATAATAAAAAAATGGAGGAAATATGGCGACTATCGACCAGCAATTCGTAGAATATATCGTAAAAACTTTAGTAAATAATCCCGAAGAAGTTTCTGTCGAACGTAAAATTGATGAAAAAGGTGTATTGTTGTCTTTGAATGTAGATCCATCAGACGTGGGTAGAGTTATTGGTAAGAGAGGCGTAACGGCGCAAGCTATTCGCGTGCTTCTTAGAGCTCTTGGGACTAAGCAAGACGCGCGTTATAATTTGAAGATCGTGAATACCGATGAAGATGGTGAACATGAAAGTGTAGTTAAAAGTGAAGATCATGAGGAACCGAAAGAAGTTGAGGAAGCTGAAGAAATTGAAGAAATTGAAGAAGCTGACGTGTCAGAGGAAAAGTCTGAGTTGGCCGAGAAAACTCGTGCTGAATTGGCAGATTTGGACGATTTAGATATATAAGTGAATTATCTACATTTTAAAAATAGGCGCAAAAAAGCGTCTATTTTTTTGAAAAAGTACTTGCAATTTTAAAAATAGCGCGTATAATTAAGCATAAGCTAACTAACTGCGAGTCAGCTTGAAACACAAAAAGTTGAGAGTTTATCTATGTCTAAAAAAGTACCTTCCGTTGGGGTGCTTTTTTGGATTTTGGGGTTGTGTTTTGCGAAAAAGTGTGGTAAGATTGATTCAAGAAGTAGTGTGCTTGATTTTTTGTGTAATATCTAGCAGTGGCGAATCTAGATAGCGAGTCGGGCAGTAATCTTCAGCGCTAAGATTAATAACACTAATAAAAAAGAGGTAGAATGGCTACAAAACCGAAGTTAGGTGAAAGAAAATTTTTCACCGAAGGTGACCAAGCTTTGCCAATTCCGGATCTTACAGCACACCAAAAAGATTCGTGGGCGGACTTTGTCGAAAATGGACTACGGGAAGTTTTTGCTGAGCTAAATCCAATCGAGGATTACACTGGGCAAAAATTTGCTTTAAGGTTCAAAGATTATTATTTTAAGGAACCAAAGGAGACTGAGCAGGAAGCTAAGTATAATCTAGCGACCTATGAGGCGCCTTTGCATGTTCTAGTAGAGCTCGAAAACAAAGTGACGGGCAAGAAAAAAGAGCAGGATTTTTATTTTGGCGATTATCCATGGATGACTGATCGTGCGACATTTATTATTAACGGGACTGAACGTGTGATTGTATCACAGTTGATTCGTTCGGCTGGCGTATTTTTTAATGCGACAACGATTGGCCTAAAAAATTATTATGGGGCCAAGGTAATTCCTGGTCGTGGTGCATGGCTTGAATTTGAGACTGCGGCAAACGGTGCGATTTTTGTAAAGATTGATCGTCGTCGCAAAATTCCAGTAACTACATTCCTTAGAGCGCTTGGCTTATCTAAGTCTGAAATTAAAGAAAAATTTGCCGCTATCGATAAGGGTGAAAAAAGTTATATTGAAGCAACTTTCGATAAAGACACCACCTCTAATCAAGGTGAAGCTTTACTTGAGGTCTATCGTCGTTTGAGACCAGGCGATTTGGCAACCGTAGAAAATGCTCGTTCAATGATTGAAAAAGTATTTTTCGATCCGAAACGTTATGACTATTCTAAAGTTGGACGTTTTAAGATTAATCGTAGGTTGAACTTGGAAACTCCAAATGAACCAGAGTATAGAACTTTGCAAATTGACGATATGGTGGCGATTATATCTGAAATTATCCGTTTGAATATTACTCAAGAAGCGCCAGACGATATTGATTCCTTAAGCAATCGCCGTATAAAATGCGTAGGTGAATTAGTACAGCGTCAATTCCGTTTGGGTATGTTGCGCTTACAACGTAATATTTTGGATAGAATGTCAATGGCAAATCCAGAAGAAGTTACGCCATCGCAGCTATTAAATTCTCGTCCAGTCGTAGCTGCAGTGAAAGAATTCTTTGCTACCTCACAACTTTCACAGCTAATGGACGAAGTTAACCCATTTTCAGAACTTGCACATAAGCGCCGTCTAAGTTCGATGGGGCCTGGTGGTTTAACGCGCGAACGTGCTGGTTTTGATGTGCGTGATGCTCACCCAACACATTATGGTCGTATTTGTACAGTAGAAACACCTGAAGGTGGTAACGTGGGTTTGGTTTTAAACCTTGCAACCTATGCAAAAATTAACGAATATGGCTTTATTGAAGCTCCATACCGTGTAGTTAAAAATGGTAAAGTTACAGATGAAGTTATTTATATGGATGCTGATACAGAAAACGATATGGTAATTGCTGATGCGTCTGTAAAATTGGATAAAAATGGTAAATTTAAAGAAGAATGGGTTTCGGCGCGCGTACATGGTGCTCCGGCACAAGTAGAAGCAAGCAGAGTTACCCATATTGATGCTGCGCATAAAGAGATTTTGGGTGCTTCGGCCAGCTTGATTCCATTCGTGGAGAAGAACCGTGTTGACCGTTCTTTGATGGCTTGCGCTATGCAGAAACAGGCTGTCCCGCTTCTTAAACAAGATAATCCAGTTGTTGGCACTGGTATTGAGCGTGAGATTGCTAAGAATACTTCACAATTAGTGATGGCTTCTGGTAATGGTGTTGTAAAGAAAGCTGATGGCGAGTCGGTGATTGTATCTTATGAGAAAGGCGGAGACAAAGAGTATAAGTTGCAACATTTTGAGAAAACTAATGATGATCGTTGCTACAACCAACATACGGTAGTGGCACGTGGTCAAAAAGTTAAAAAAGGAGATACATTAATCGAAGGAGCTTCGGTTAATGATGGTGAATTAGCTTTAGGCCGAGATTTACTCGTAGCATTTATGCCATGGCGTGGTTATAACATGGATGACGCGATTGTTATCTCTAATCGCTTAGTAGAGGATGATACTTTGACATCTATTAATATTAAGGACTTTGATGTCGAAGTACGTGAAACTAAACTCGGGCCAGAACAGGTGACTCGTGATATTCCGAATGTTTCTGAACATTCTTTGCGTCATTTAGGTGAAGATGGCATCGTAGTAGTCGGTTCAGAAGTCAAGAACGGAGATATCTTAGTAGGTAAAATTACACCGAAGGGTGAGCAAGAATTGTCCTCTGAGGAACGCTTACTTCGCGCGATCTTTGGTGAAAAAGCTAAAGATGTACGCGACACTTCTGTACGTATGAACGGGACATCAACTGGTAAAGTTGTTGGTGTACGTGTTTATACTCGCGAGCAAGGTCATGATCTTAAGGCTGGCGTGATTATGCAAATTAAGATTTTCGTAGCAGAGATGCGTAAAATTGGCGTAGGTGATAAGCTTGCTGGACGACATGGAAATAAGGGTGTGGTATCACGAGTTTTGCCGGTCGAGGATATGCCATTTATGGAAGATGGTACTCCAATTGATATCGTGCTTTCGCCAATGGGCGTGCCAAGCCGTATGAATTTGGGGCAGCTCTTTGAAACTCATCTCGGTATGGCAGCACGTGCTTTAGGCTACAAAGTAGCTACGCCATCATTTAATGGTGTACCAGATGAGATAATTAGTGATGAGCTAGAAAAAGCTGGTTTTGACCGTGATGGTAGAGTACAACTCTATGATGGTTTAACCGGTGAGCCATTCCACCAAAGAACATCTGTAGGTGTAATGCATATGCTTAAGCTTCATCATATGGTGGAAGATAAGATTCATGCACGTTCTACAGGCCCTTATACTATGGTTACGCAACAACCGCTTGGCGGTAAGGCACAAAATGGCGGTCAGCGTTTCGGGGAGATGGAGGTCTGGGCGCTTGAAGCTTATGGGGCAGCGACTACTTTGCAAGAAATGCTTACTATTAAGTCTGACGATGTCTATGGTCGTGCTAAGGCGTATGAAGCGATCATTAAACACGAACCAATTGAAGGGCCAAAATTGCCAGAAGGTTTTAATGTTTTGGTGAAGGAATTACAAGGTTTAGGTCTTAAAGTTGATTTGTTGGATCATGGTGAATCATCAGATGCTAGCGACGTAATTGAGAAAACTTCAAAGGAAATTGAAAAAGATAGAGACGACCAAGCGATTTATGATCAACATAAAAAAGATGCCGAACCGCAAATTTTAGATTTGGACGATGCGGAAGCAGAAGCCATGATGGCGGAAGAAGGTATCGAAATAAAAGAGGTTGACGACGACGGTATAGTTGATCTCGGAGAGGAGTTCTAAAATGGCGTGGATGGAAAATTTCATTAGTGCTTCAGATTTCGACTCAATTAGATTATCGGTGGCAAGTCGCGACGATATTTTGAATTGGAGCTACGGCGAAGTAACTAAGCCAGAAACGATTAATTATCGCACCCAAAAACCAGAACGAGATGGTTTGTTCTGTGAAAGGATTTTTGGACCAACTAAAGATATTAATCCACATGATAGCAAATTGAAAGGCGTACGCTCACGTGAAGCTGCAGTAGATAAGGAAGGTAATTTAGTTACTAAATCCATTACGCGTCGTGAACGTATGGGGCATATTTCTTTGGCGGCGCCAGTGGCTCACACTTGGTTTATGCGTGGTGTGCCTTCTGCCCTTGGTTTGCTTCTTGATATAACTGTAAAAAATATCGAAAAAGTAGTTTATTTTGCTGCTTACTTGATTACTGACGCTAAAACCGATGAAATTCAAAAAACTTTAGAGAGTTTAGAGAATCAAACTGCAGCAGCGCGTGAGGCGATTAAAATTCGTTTTGATAAAGAATCGAAAGCTGAGAAAGCAGACGTAAAGGCGTTAGCTGAAGCTCGAACTAAAGAATTAGAAGAGCTCGAAAATGATTTTGCGGCGAAGAAATCTTTGCTCGAATCTTTCCGTAAAGGAGGCGTTTTAACAGAAAACCAGTATCGTAATTTGCCAGAAGAATATGAAGATCTGATTGTTGTCGGTATGGGGGCAACAGCAATTAAAAAGATGCTTGATGAAGTCGATTTAGATAAATTGATTGAGGATTTACATAAAGAGGAAGCAGAAGCAAAAGGTCAAAAAGAAAAGAAAATTCAAAAGCGTTTGAAGACTTTAGAAGGTATGCAATCGGCTGAAATTTCTCCTTCTGATTTAGTATTAACTGTAATTCCGGTAATTCCACCAGATTTGCGTCCAATGATTGCGCTTCCTGGTGGTCGATTTGCGACTTCTGATTTAAACGATTTATATCGTCGTGTAATCAACCGTAATAATCGTTTGAAAAAGTTATTAGATCTAAATGCACCAGAGGTTATTTGTCGCAATGAGATGCGTATGTTGCAAGAGGCGGTTGACGCTTTGATTGATAATTCTGCATCACATGGTGCTAGAGGAGCGAATTCTACAAATGGCCGTAGAAAATTGAAGTCTTTGTCTGATTTACTGAAGGGCAAACAAGGTCGTTTTCGTCAGAATTTGCTTGGTAAGCGCGTAGATTATTCTGGACGTTCAGTAATTGTGGTAGGTCCAGAGTTGCAACTTCATGAATGTGGTTTGCCAAAACAAATGGCACTTGAATTATTCAAGCCGTTTGTCATTTCTTGGCTTCTAGGCAACGAATATGCAAATAATATCCGTGCAGCTTCGCGCTTGATTGAGGCAAAGGAAACTGTGGTTTGGGATGCGCTTGACGAAGTAATTAAAGGTAAATATGTACTTCTTAACCGTGCTCCTTCACTTCACCGTTTATCAGTGCAAGCGTTCCAGCCAAGACTGATTGATGGTAAAGCAATTAAGTTGCATCCTTTGGTAGCTTCGGGCTTTAACGCTGACTACGATGGCGATCAAATGGCGGTGCATTTACCACTTTCTGATGCGGCACAGGCTGAAGCACGCGAACTTATGTCGGCAACTAAGAACTTACTTAAACCTGCTGATGGTTCACCAGTGCTTGCTATTTACCAGGATGTAGTGCTCGGTGCATATTATCTGACTTATGATCGCCCGGGTACGGATAAGGGTGAAGCAAAAGCTTTCTCTTCGGTTTTCGAAGCTGAAATGGCTTATGACCAAGGCTTGATCGATCTTCAAACACCTATTCGTGTGTTTGCGAAAAAAGAAATTCGTGATACGACTTTAGGTAGAGTATTTTTCAATGAAATTTTGCCGAAAGAATATCCATATGATAATTCTGTGCAAACCAAAAAACATCTATCCAAGGTTATGGCAAATATCTTTGATCTTTATGGGGCAGAAGCTACAGTAAAGACCGCAGATGCTTTGAAGGATTTGGCATTTGAATACGAAACGGTCGCTTCGATTTCTACGGCCAAAGGCGATTACCCAACTTATGATGAGATTGATGATTTCATTGCAGAAGGTGACGGAAAAACTGCTCAAATTCAGACGCAGTTCGATGAAGGTCTTATGACCGAAGAAGAGCGTTACAATTTGACAGTCAATAACTGGCGTGATATCGATGGTAAAATTTCTGAGTTCTTGCAGAGTAAGTTATCTGAAATGGATACTGATATTGCGGTGATGGTGAACTCTGGTGCGCGTGGTAATATTTCAAATATTAAGCTCGCGTCGGCAGAGATTGGTATCATGGTGGATATTAACAACAATGAAATTGAGCTCCCAGTTAAGTCTAGTTATAAGAAGGGCTTAAATACTTTGGAATCGTTTATCGCGACTCGAGGCGCACGTCAAGGACAGGTATCTACTGCACTTCGTACTGCTGATTCTGGGTACCTTACTCGTCGCTTGGTAGATGTGTCGCAAGATGTATTCACCACAGATGAGGAAGCTGAAGATCCTGGGTTCACGGTTTATCGTAACGAAACTGAACTTTCTGGTATTAGCTTTGCAGCGAGAATTAGCGGTCGTTACACGGCGGAACCAGTGCCTGGCTATCTAGAAGCTGACGAACTAATCACTAAAGAGATAGCAGAACAAATTGAGTCTGATGATAAAATAAATGAAGTTAAAATTCAGTCTATTTTATCTACTACGGCGGCAGATGGCATTCCACGCAAATCTTACGGTGTAGATATGGCTACTCGTTCTCTAGTGGCACCTGATCAGCCGGTTGGTGTAATTGCGGCGCAATCTCTAGGTGAACCTGGTACACAGCTGACACTTGATACTAAGCACGGTTCTGGTGTGGCTGGTTCTGGTGCGATTGCACGTGGTCTTCCACGTGTGGAAGAGCTCCTTGAGGCTCGAGCGCCAAAAGGTCAAGCTTTCATTTCGCCAATTGATGGCGTAGTGGAAGTTTCTGAGGAAGATAATCACTATGTTATCCAAATCAATCCGCAATCTGGTGAAATCAATAAATTCTCACTTGACGGACGCAATCCAGCCGTAAAAGATGGAGAGAGTGTTAAAAAAGGTGCAACCTTGGCGAGAAAAAGCGGAGGAAAAGAAGCTATCAAGGCTCCTTGTGACGGGATAATCGAGTTGGTCAAAGATGCGATTATCTTGGTAAGCGCGGCAGGTGATGCCAAAAAGGTAGAAATCCCTGGAGATGCTGAATTAGTTGTTAAATCTAATGATTCAGTAACGGCTGGTGACAGATTGACTACAGGTTCTTTGAATTTGCAAGATTTGATGAAATATAAGGGAATTGAAGCGACTGAACGTTACATTATGAACGATGTTCTTAATGTGTATGCGGCTCAGGGTCATGAAATTTCACCAAAGCACCTGGAAATTTTGGTTCGCCAAATGTTCTCGAGAGTACAAATTGTTGATGCGGGTGATTCTGAATTTGTATCTGGGGATGTCGTCTCTAGATCAGCGATTATGACTCAGAACTATGAGCTAGAAGCATCTGGCAAAACCCCAGCGACTTATAACAATTTACTTTTAGGTATTACTAAAGTTTCGATATTCTCGGATTCATTCCTCTCGGCAGCTTCGTTCCAAGACACAACAAGAGTTTTGATAAACGCAGCAATTAATGGTAGGGTCGATCGCTTGAAGGGCCTTAAAGAGAATGTGATTATTGGTCGCAAGATTCCAGTTGGTACAGGAGTTATGCCTTTAGCTAGTCTAGAGGTATCGGAATCCGAAACTCCGACCGAAGAAGATTTAGAAAATCTCTAAAACTTCAAAAAATAAAGGGCGAAAGCCCTTTATTTTTTTTAAGCTACGTGATATAATGAAAAAAGTTATTAAGAGGTATTATGCATTTCAAGACTATTTTCAAATCCCTAAAAAATAAAGACATGCTAAAACGGGTGTTGGCAATATTCGGAATTGTTGTAGCATATAGGTTTTTGGCACAAGTGCCGGTGCCGATGGGTGACGCGTCGACTTTTAAAGAAGCAGTAACTAATTTGTTAGAAAAATCAGATTTTTCAAATTTCTTGAATTTAATTTCTGGCGGTGGTTTAGCATCTTTTAGTATTATCTTAGTGGGTTTATCCCCGTACATTACTAGCTCCATCGTAGTGCAGCTTTTGACTAAAGCTATTCCTAAATTGGAAGAATTATCTAATGACGGGGAAACAGGTCGCAAAAAAATTAATCAGTGGACGCGTATTTTGACACTACCTTTAGCAATTGTACAATCTATTGCCTATATATTTATTTTGTATCAGTCGACTTTATCTGCAAATATAGCGGCTGATTTTACTCCTACGATTCGCGATTGGTCTTTATCTGTTACGGCAATGACTGCTGGTTCGATGATCTTGATGTGGATGGGCGAGTTAATCACTGAGCAGGGGGTGGGCAATGGTATTTCTACTTTGATTTTGGCTTCAATTGTATCTCAACTTCCTACTACAATGGCGACTTTGTGGGCATCTCTTACAGATGTCTCTAATGGTTCGTTAAGTTTGTTTGGTTGGTTGAATTTACCAGTAAATCCGGTAACTTTTTGGATTATTCTTGGGTTTGCAATAGCGATGATCTTTGTGATTTATTTCTTAGTAAAGATAAACGAGGCGCAGCGAATAATTACGGTAAATTACGCAAAGCGTGTGCATGGCAATTCATCTTATGGCGGGATTAAATCAATTTTGCCAATTAAGGTAATTGCGGCTGGCGTGATTCCGGTAATTTTCGCGACGGCATTCTTGTCGTTGCCGGCCTTGATCGGCCAAGTAATGTTGTCATTAGATGGGAATAGCGAAGTTGGTGCTACTTTGGTGACTGTGTTCTCTGCACCATCTGCAAGCAACTTTTCAACTATTTACCCGAACGGTATTACAGGGCAGTGGTTTATCTATCCGGCGGTTTATTTCTTATTGGTCTTTATGTTCACATATTTTTATACCTCTATCGTTTTTAATACTAAGGAGATTGCAAATAATTTACAAAAACAGGGTGGATTTATCGAAGGCGTGCGTCCTGGTATTCAGACGGCGGACTATTTGAGTAAAGTAGTTAATAGGTTGGACTTATTTGGCGCTTTGGCTTTAGGTCTGATTGCGATGTTGCCATTTATCACGGATTATATCTTTATCGTGATAACTGGAGCGCCGATTGGGCTTTCGATTTCTGGTACGGGGCTTCTTATCGTAGTGACGGTGGCATTGGAAAATCTACGGTCGATAGATTCTAGGGCATTAATGGTAACTTACGACGATTTTGGTGATGAGCTTGAAAATTAGAAGTTGGCGTACAATTATAAAGTGGATAATTTACTCGGTGCTTATAGTTTTGTTTTTGGTGTTCTTGATACGAATAATGGTTTTTGAAAATGATTATTATAGTTCTAAGGAAGGTAGCGAGCGGGCGATTGTCGAAGTAATTGACACCGGCGAGGAGCTAGATGAGGAAAAACCTAGCGAAGATGTAGTAAGAGAGTATACGGTTGCACCAGATAGACCACGTTATTTGAGCATTGAAAAACTTGGCATTGTGAATTCTCGAATTTTAGCAATGGGGGTAAATGCGGAGGGAGAGTTAGATACACCTCGTAATATTTTTGACGTGGGATGGTATGAAAGTTCTGGCAAGCCAGGTCTGGGTGGTACTATGGTAATAGATGGCCATAATGGCGGGCCACACGTTTACGGTGTTTTTAAAGATCTGCCAAATTTAGCTAGAGGTGATATCATAAAAGTTGAACGTGGCGACGGAATAATTTACAGATATGAAGTAGTGGAAAACACGGCAGTTCTGCTAGAAGAAGCAAATAAATATATGAATGAGGCTATGAAATCTCCGGAGCTTGGTAGGGAGTCTGTAACTCTGATTACTTGTACTGGCGAATGGTCGCAGGCCCAGCAAACTTATCTATCTCGTCAGTTCACACGAGCTGTTTTGGTTGAATAAAATAAAAGTCTTTACAACACGAAAAGACTATGGTAAAATGAAAAGGTAATTTATGGCTAGTCAAAAGGAAGTGATTAAGCTCACAGGTAGTGTTGTTGAGGCTCTACCGAATACCCAATTTCGGGTTGAACTCGAGAATGGTCATATTATTGTTGCCCACATGAGCGGACGCATGCGAAAGAACTATATTCGCTTGGTTCCGGGCGACAGAGTCGAGGTTGAGTTAACCCCTTACGATCTTACAAAGGGCAGAATCAGTTTCCGACTCAAAGATTAATATTAACGGGGTTTTAGTTAAGATTTTTACGCGTTAGAAATAACAGAGGTAAAAATCGGAAAAATATGATTTTATGTTTTTAAAACGTAAAGTTATATTCTAAAAACTAAAATCCATAATAGGAAAGGATAATTTTAACACATGAAAGTACGTGCTAGTGTTAAGAAAATCTCGCCTGATGACATTTTGGTTCGCCGTAAAGGTGTGCTAAGAGTTATCAATAAGAAAAAACCTAAAAATAAGCAAAGGCAGGGTTAAAATATGGCTAGAATAGCTAGTGTTGTAATACCTTCCGATAAACAAGTCTGGATTGCACTGACTTATATTTACGGAATTGGTCGAACAACTTCAAAAGCCATCCTTGCGGAGGCTAAAATCGAGCCTACCACTCGGGTGAAAGATCTCACCGAGGCTGACGAACAAAAACTTAACGATATTATTTCCAAGAAATATCGCGTTGAGGGTGATTTACGACGTCTCGTGAGCAATAATATTAAACGTATAAAGGATATTAATTCCTACAAAGGAATGCGCCACAAGGCTAAATTACCAGTCAACGGCCAACGTACTCGTACGAATGCACGTACACGTAAGGGTAAGGCGATCGCGGTCGGTGGTGCACAACCTAAAGCAGCGAGCAAGACTTAAGGAGATAATATGGCAGAGGAAGAAATTAAAAATACTGCAGTGGAAACTACTGAAGTCGCAGCACCAAAAGCTAAAAAAGGCAAGAAAGCTAAACGCATCGTTAATGCTGGGCAAGTCCATATCCAGGCTACCTTCAATAATACTATTGTTACGGTGTCTGATAGAAATGGTGGAGTTTTGTCGGCATCTAGCGCGGGCGCAAATGGTTTTCGTGGGTCTAAAAAAGGCACCGCTTTTGCGGCTGGCGTAGCAGCAGAAAAAGCTCTTGAATATGCAAAAAAGAATCATTCTCTAAATTCGGTCGATGTTTTTGTTAAAGGCATCGGCTTAGGGCGTGATGCAGCGGTACGAGCAATTTCTACAGTAGGTATTAAAATTGATAGTATTACAGATGTAACCCCGATTGCACATGGTGGTGTGCGACCGAAGGGAGAAAGGAAACCATAATGGCTAGGGATCATTCTCCAATCGTAAAACAAAGCCGTCGTGAGGGCGTGGCATTAGCGCCAAAAGCCCACAAAGTGATGGCGAAAAAATCTGGTATTCCAGGTGAACATAGCGGTATGCGCGTGCGCGGCGGCAGTCTATATTTGACGCAGCTTCGCGAAAAGCAAAAAGTGCGCCGCATGTATGGCTTACTAGAAAAACAATTTGCAAAGTTGATGGCTGAAGCACAAAAAGCTGAAGGCTTGACAGGTGAAAAACTCTTAGAGTTTTTGGAACGCAGAGCAGACAACGTGATTTATCGTGCTGGTTTTGCTTTGACTCGTCGTCAAGCAAGACAATTGGTATCGCATGGACATTTTCTATTAAATGGTCATCGAGTTGATATTCCATCGATTCGTTTGAACCCGGGTGATGTTTTGGAAGTTCGTCCTAAATCCGCTAAAACAGAATATTTCAAAAATCTTCCAAACGTAATCGGAGCAGCAAATCAAACGGCGCTTTCATGGTTAAAGGTCGATGCGAAGAAAATGAAAATCGAAGCGACTGGTCTTCCTAAACGCGAAGAAGCAGAAGCTGGCATTAACGAACAATTAATCGTTGAGTATTACTCACGCTAAGGAGAAAGAATATGACAACAAAAAATATTCATGAAGCAAAATTAGATAATGTGAAAGAACTTAGCAAAACAAGTGCTGAGTTTGTAATTAAGCCACTTTATCCTGGCTATGGTAACACTTTGGGCAATTCTCTCCGACGCGTGTTGCTTTCTAGCGTTAAGGGTGCTGCAATTACTGCTTTTTCAATTGAAGGTGCTACACATGAGTTTACTTCCATTCCTGGTGTACGTGAAGATGTGGTGGACATGATCCTGAATTTGAAAAATATTCGTTTCAAGGTTCATACAGATGCACCAGTAGAGTTGGACTTAGAGATGAAGGGTGATAAGCAATCTGAAAAAGATGGCGACAAGCGCGTGGTAGCTGGCGATATTAAACTTCCAGCAGAAGTTGAAATCGCAAACCCTAATCAAGTAATTTGCCACATTGACGATCCAAAGTATGTGCTTAAGATGCACTTCGTAGTGGAATCTGGTCGTGGTTATTTGACTATTGAACAAGCTGCGGCAGATAGACTACATAGCGATATGATTGCAATCGATGCGGTATTTACTCCAGTTCTTCGAGTTCGCTATAAGGTAGAAAATACTCGTGTCGGGCAAGATACTAATTTGCAACAATTGACTTTAACGATAGACACTGATGGTACTATTACCCCGAAGGATGCCTTTGAAGAGGCTGCGGCAATTTTAGTAAATCAATATACAGCGCTTGCTGGCAGTACTAAGGTCGAATCTAGTCCAGCGCCAGGTGCTAATGAAGAAGAAAACGACCCAGGTTTAATGCTTTCAATTGAAGAATTAGATTTGTCGGCTCGTACGGCTAACGCGCTTCTTAATAATGATATTAAGACCGTAAGAGATTTAATTACTCTTTCTGAGACCGATCTTAAAGAACTCAAAGGTTTTGGTCAAAAAGCGTTAGACGAAGTAAAAGAAAAGTTAACGGAGTTAAATTTTTAAAATGCATCGCCACGGATATAAAGGTCGCAAATTCGGCCGAGAAACAGATCAGAGGTTGGCACTTACTCGTGGGCTGATGTGCTCCCTCATTAAATATCAATCTATTAATACTACTCTTGCACGCGCTAAAGAAATTCGTCGTTCGACAGAGAAGTTGATTACTTTGGCTCGTAAGGGAGGTTTAGCTAATCGTCGTTTAATCATTGCCCGTTTGAATGATTTGGAAGCTGCACGTTTGCTAATTGACGTGATCGCACCACAAATCAAACGCGATTCGGGATATTTACGTATTGAGCATTCTGGCTATCGTCGCGGCGATAATGCCGAAATGGGCACGATTAGCTTTGTCGACGAGATTAATTTAGATGTCGATACTTCAAAAAAGGAGGATAAATAATGAAAACTTATTCTCAAAAAAGCGCAGAAATTAAGCGTGAATGGTGGGTAATTGATGCGCAAACTATGCCACTTGGTAAATTGGCAGTTGTAATTGCTGATAAATTAATGGGTAAGTCCAAAGTTACTTATACTCCACATATCGATAACGGTGACTATGTAGTAGTGGTTAACGCTAAAAATATAATGGTGACTGGTGATAAGATGGTGCAGAAAAAATACTATCGTCATAGCGGTTATCCTGGTGGAATTAAGGAATTAAAGCTAGAAGAAGTCTTGGAAAAAGATCCAGCGCGTGTAATTCGCGAGGCTGTAAAGGGAATGATGCCGAAAAATAAATTGGCAGCAGATCGTTTGGAAAGACTCAGGGTGTTTGCAGGGTCGGAGCATACACATACAGCTCAATCCCCAAAGGAGATTAAATAATGGCTACAGCAAAGAAATATACATACGGTTTAGGTCGTCGCAAAACCGCTACAGCAACCGCTCGTTTGTATAAGGGTAAGGGTGAAATTACCATTAACGATAAGCCAGCTTTGGAATATTTATCTGGTAATAAGACCTACTTAGCAGAAATTACTGATCCATTAGCACTAGCTAATAAACAAAAGGAATATGACATTACTATTCTTGTGAAAGGTGGTGGTTTAGCTGGTCAAGTTGATGCGATCAAACTTGCAATTTCTAAAGCTTTAGTAACTGAAGCTTCAGATTTGCGACCAGTTCTTAAGAAGGCTGGTATGATTAAACGTGATCCACGTGAGAAGGAACGCAAAAAATACGGTTTGCGTTCGGCTCGTAAACGTGAGCAGTTCAGCAAACGTTAAAAATAACCCCTTAGGGGGTTATTTTTTGTGACAGAAAATAAGCCAGAGGGTTCCCTCTGGCTCTATTTATCCTTTTTTTGCGTTCTTTGGATAATATCTGATAGGATAACCAGGTTTGTTAACTGGTAATCCGGCAGCCTCGATGGCTTTATTCCATCCACCGAATAGCTTTACTGTTATAGCATAGGATGGTAAAGCTTTGTTACAACGAGCATCCACTATTGTTGGGACCTGCCCAGTTTCTTCGAAGTAGCTAATTAATGCTGTAGTCACTTCTGATTTAGTACAGGGTCTTCGTTTGATGCCGGCCGCAATAAAAGCTGCCTCTATCGATCCGAAGACTTCTATCACTATTGCGTAAGAAGGTAAATAATTACATTTATTTATTTCCTTCTTACTAGGGACATGCTCGTCGTATTTTGTAAGACGAACTAACCCATCTGTAATGGATTTTTTATCCCAACAATTTTTATCATCGTCAGGAAATGTTATGCCAGTGGCTTCGATGGCTTTATTCCAACTGCCAAATCGTTTCACAAAAACAGCTGATCTCGGCGAAAGATTTTCGCAATCAGCTTCTAGCATAGTAGGAATATGCCCTAATTCCACTATTTTTTTCTTGAGGATTATAATCATTTCCTCATTTGTCTTCTTCTTTGACATTTTTTCTTACCCCCCTTTTTTTCTGTTAAAGAACTAGTATTTTTTACATTATACCATATTTTTTATAAAAAAGCAAAAAAATGGTGGAGCGTGCGGGAATCAAACCCGCGACCTCGGCAATGCGAATGCCGCGCTCTATCAGCTGAGCTAACGCCCCATTACTGTTATTATATCACGGGCGGTATAAAAATACAATTTTAGACGCTTGGAATAGGGAATTTTGAAGCGAGGTCTTTTACTTCGTTGTGGATTTTATCAAGTTCCTCTTGATAATTTGCAAGATTTTCTTCGTTCTTAGCTTTTTTACAGATATCGGCGACTTGTTTCATCCAGTGAGCGAGGAGTTTCATTTCTTTAGGGCCGAGTCCGCGCGTAGTAATAGCTGGTGTTCCTAATCTGACTCCCGATGGACGGAAGGCGGCAATCTTTTCTCTAGGGAGGGAATTGGCATTGAGCGTTAGACCAACCATATCTAGAGCGTTTTCATAAAATTTACCATCGAAACCGAAACTTTTTTCTATATCTGCTAGAATCAAGTGGTTTTTAGTGCCGTTGCCCTGTAAAATGAAGCCTAGATTCTGTAATTCTGTGGCTAGAACTTTGGCATTTTCTACGATATTTTTGGCGTAAGTTTTGAATTCTGGCTTTAAAGCTTCACTGAAAGCTACAGCCTTAGCGGCTATGACGTGCTCTAAAGGGCCACCTTGTGTACCTGGGAAAACTGCGCGGTCGATTAAAATAGGGATATTTTCTAGAGTTTTTTCGGGTTTTTTAAGAGGGGAAGCAATATTCCCATTTGATAGGATTAGTCCGCCTCGAGGGCCGCGCAAAGTTTTATGCGTGGTAGTAGTCATGACGTGAAAGCCAAATTCTAGAGGATTAGGGTGGACTCCGCCAGCAATTAGGCCAGCAACATGAGCCATATCGGCCATAAGTAGACAGTTAGGGATTAATGCACCGATTTTAGCGATACGAGCAAAATCTGGAATTTTCATAAAGGCAGAATAGCCAACTAGAATGATTCTTGGCTGTTCTTCTAATGCTTTTTTCTCTAATTCTTCATAATTAATATCGCCATCTTCGGTAACGCCATAAGATATAAAATTATAAATTTTAGCAGAGCGTGTGACTGGTGAGCCATGAGTAAGATGGCCACCAGCCGGCAGGGACATGCCTAAAATTTTGTCGCCCGGTTCGCACCAGGCAAAATAGACGGCTTCGTTAGCATTGGCACCAGAGTGCGGCTGAACGTTGGCGTGGTCGGCGCCGAATAAGCGGCAAGCGCGATCAATAGCTAAGCGTTCAATGCGGTCAATGTTGGTTTGTCCGCCGTAATAGCGGTAGTTCGGTAGGATTTTTTCAGCAATTTCAGTTTCGTCCCACTCTGTAGAATCACAGCCGATACCTTCAAAACTTGGGTAACCCTCGGAATATTTATTAGTTAAAATTGAGCCCATAGCTTGCAAAACCTCTTTTGAAACGTAGTTTTCGCTAGGAATTAACTCTAGGCCCTCTGATTGGCGGTTTTTTTCTTCGTTAATTAAATTAAAAATTGTATCCATTTCTTCTCCTATTTAATGATATATTTAGAAATGGTGAATTTTATTCCATTTTCTTCTCCCTCTTCTAAAATCATTTTATCATATTTTTCTTTGTCGAAATTAGGGAAAAAGACGTCAGCGGTGGTGGTTTTGTCAACTTCTGTTAGGTATAATTTATCAGAAAAAGGCAAAAATTCTTTGTAAATTGTTGCGCCGCCAATGACAAAAATTTCCTCACTTGGGTGATTTTTGATAAAAGCGTTCAAATTGGTAATTGGCTCAATATTTTCTGGCAAAAGTTCTGGGTGAGAGGTGATAACATAGTTTTTGCGATTTTTTAGTGCCCCGTTTGGGAGGCTTTTAAAGGTGTTTAATCCCATGACAACAGAATGATTTAGCGTAGTTTGGCGGAAAAATTGCATATCGCGCTTAATGTGAAAAACTAGGTCGTTTTTTAACCCTAATTCGTGATTTTTTCCAATACAGGCAATAATACTGAAACTCATTTTACTCCGTAACTGGCATTTTGATAGCGCCTAAATGTTGATAATTTTCTAATTTGATATCTTTAAGCTCTTTAGAGTTGTCGAAAGCGTAAAAATCTTTAATTTCTGGATTAAGCCATAATTTTGGCGTTTTCGGTAGGGTACCGGATTTTTTGGCTTCGTCATAGCGGAAAATTTGTTCTTTAATGCCGTCGATTTGGTTTTCGTAAATATGGGCGTCGTTAGTAATAAAAGTAAATTGACCTGGTTTGGCCCCAATAGATTGAGCTATTAAATGGCATAAAACAGCATATTGCACTACATTGAAAGGTAAACCTAGAGGTACGTCAGAGGAACGAGAAGTGACTAGTAGATTGAGACGACCATCAATGAGATTCCATTGGGAATTCCAAACACAGCTAGGTAGAGCGGCGGTTTCTAGCCACTCATTTTGCCAGAGAGATAAGACCATGCGGCGATTACCGGGGTTTTTCTTCAGTGTTTCAATTAAATTTTCGATTAAGTGATATTTTTTAACAATCCACCCATAGGCTGTGCCAATAGTATGCGCAAAATCTTCAAATGGCTCATTGGGGTGATTGGTGGCGAAAATTTGATTGATATTTTTTTCCTGATAAGTACCATCTTCGGCGATGCGCCATTCGTCCCAAATTTTAATATTACGGTCTTTTAACCAGCGAACATCGTTGGAGGCGACTTGATAAATCCAGAGAATCTCTAAAACAGCAGTTTTAAAAGCAACTTTTTTAGAGGTGAGGATGGGGAATTCTTCGGATAAATCGAATTGTAGGACTTGATGTGGTAGGCGGATAGTTCGCGAACCAGAGGTGGCTTGGGCAGTATGATCTGGGATAGCAGAAGAAACACTAGCGCTACGCTCGTCAGTTTTTTTGTAGTTGGTAATCTTTTCGCCTTGCGTTAAGATACGCTTGCATAAATCAATGTATTGGTCATCAAATTTGCTCACTTTCCTCCTTTTTATCTATTATAGCATAATTCGGGAAAGCAAAAACCGCTTTTTCGGGACGCTTCGTCGCGCCCGTCGTTACGGGGCTCCTCGCTGCGTATGCTCCCGTCGTCGCATATGTCCCTCAAAAGGGTTTTTACTTTCTCTATCACCTAATAATCTTGACAAAAAAGCTAATCTGTGGTATAATGGAGATATAGGGGTGATAAATGGGAGTTTAAAGTGAGAAGATTTTTTTTAGTCTCAATTTTTAGTATTATAGGGGCAATTTTGTCGCCAGCTGTTTTAATGGCAGCAAATGATGTGGATTTGGCGGATCTAAATCACAATAAAATAACCGAAACTGTGCCGATTATTGAGAAAAAAGTCGAACCAGAGGTTGTGAAGGCCGCAAAGGCACCAACTGCTGGTGCGAGGACGGCAGCACCGGTGGTGCAGACTAAAAATTACACCGTTTCGGTGTTTAGCGGTAGTATTGTTATGGATTGTGGTAACAGTATTTGTAAAACGGGTAAACTTTTGTATGCACATAATTCAGCCAGCCTTTTTGGTAATCTAAGCGGCATTTCTAACGGCGAGGTTTTTACTGTGACTGAAAATGGCGTGGTGACTTCTTATCGCGTGGCCGAAAAAGTGGTTTATGAAAAAACTGCGGATGGTTATTTAAACAGCAATATGTATCTGATGGGCGATATTGTATATACTGCGATGGGTCATTCTATAGCGATGATGACTTGTACTGGGACTTCTTATGGTAATGGGGATGCCTCGCATCGTTTGGTAGTTTATGCTGATGCTGTTTAATAAATAATGAAAACCTCTAATTCCAGCACGGATCGGAGGTTTTTTGATTTTTAAAAATGTATGCTAAAATAAAAATATGAAGAAGCGTAATGTATTTATGGCGTGGGTAGTGATTCTGCTACTTTTTGTGGGTTGCGTAGGGCTACTTATGATACAAAAAAAATCGCAAAAGAC
>JAZLJU010000025.1:0-2863 GCA_045618065.1 Candidatus Nanosyncoccus sp. | reverse complement strand
TAAGCCGTCAGCCGTAACCTGCTTGCAAAGCAAGCTAATGTTTAACCCGCTAAAAGCGAAGACTAAAAAAAGCCTCACCTCCCTCAGTCCCTCCTCTCCTAAAAGAGAGGCGGGGTGGAAATAGGCACAAAAAGTTAAACTTTTAAACAGCCGAAGGCAAACTGATGATTACTGACAAGCGAGTAGCCTTTTAGGCATATTGGCGTAAAACCTTCACCTAAAGGGACGGGGAGACTTTGATAGCTGATTACTAAAAAAACGAGTTAAGTACGAATAATTCATAATTTTTTATATTTTTAACATCGAATTATTCATAAATTCTCATTTTTTTAACATCGAATTATTCATAATATTTGCATAATTCAATTGTTTTTACTACCTTTGCATCCAATTTTAAAATATGATTTTGAAATTATGGAAACAAAAACGATTTTTAAGCGCAAACTTTACGCCAAGTTGGTTGAGTGGAAAGAGGAGAAAAAAGGTTCGACAGCGTTGCTGATAGAAGGTGCTCGTCGTGTGGGCAAATCAACATTGGTTCGCTTGTTTGCAGAGAAGGAGTATAAGACCCATATCGTTATTGATTTTACGGCTGTAAAGAAAGAGATTTTCAGTTTATTCGAGGACATGAGCGACTTAAATCTATTTTTCGCAAAACTGAAAATGGCATACGGTGTAGAATTATTCGAACGGGAATCGCTTATCGTTTTTGATGAAATACAGTTGCAACCATTGGCTCGACAAGCAATTAAACATTTGGTGGCGGATGGTCGGTATGACTATATTGAAACAGGTTCACTCATCAGTATCAAGAAAAATGTTCAGCAAATTCTTATCCCAAGCGAGGAAAGCAAGCTGCTATTGCAACCTATGGATTTTGAAGAGTTTAGATGGGCGATGGGAGATGCCACTTCGGTGCAAATATTACGAGAGTTGTATGCTCCATCTTTTTTGATGGGGAATATGCACCGTGAAATGATGCGTCGGTTACGTTTGTATATGGTGATTGGCGGTATGCCGCAAGCGGTGGATACCTACCTAAAAACGCAGAATTTTCGGGCGGTAGATGATGTAAAGAGAGGTATATTAGACTTGTACGCTGACGATTTTGCCAAGATAGATATATCGGGACGTTTGTCAAAAATATTCAATTCTATTCCGGCACAATTATCCCAAAAGAGTCCAAACTTCAGACCATATTCCTTTATCAGCCGTGGAGTGAATAAAGATGCCATAGAAGAGGCTTTGGCAGAATTGGAAAATTCACGAACTATCATCGTATCACATCATACTGATGATCCAAATATTGGTTTGGCTTTGACTACTAACTTTGCCAAATACAAACTCTATTTGGCTGATACAGGACTTTTTGTAACACTGGCATTTAAGGATAAAGATTTTACAGAGAATGTTATTTATCAAAAACTATTAAGCGACAAGTTGAGTAGCAACATGGGGAATGTATATGAGAACCTAGTGGCACAGATGTTAAGAGCCAGCGGCAAAGAACTCTACTATCACACGTTCCGTCTGCCGGAAGATAAAAAACTATATGAGGTGGATTTCTTATTCTCGCATAAAGATAAACTATGTCCAATTGAAGTCAAATCTGCTAAATACAGGACACACTCTTCCATTGATCTATTTTGTAAAAAGTACTCGGCTCGAGTTGGTGAACGATATCTTATTCACACAAAAGACTTTGACAAAGATGGCAGTTTAAGAATGATACCTACCTATGCAACATGCTTGCTATAGTCTTGTAGATTCGTAGATTTACTGATAAACTGACAAGCGAGGAGCCATTTAGGCATATTGGCGTAAAACCTTCACTTAAAGGAACGGAGAAACTTTGATAGCTGATTACTAAAAAAACGAGTTAAGTACGAATAATTCATAAATTTTCATTTTTTTAACATCGAATTATTCATAATATTTGCATAATTCAATTGTTTTTACTACTATTGAACTTCGTTTGGGTTGTACATTTCGGACGCCGCCTTGTGCATTGCACAATTCCCCCGAATAGTAAGACTTCACTTTTCTTATCTCGTAAACTCGAACGATTATTACTGCAAGGTAGCAGGTTATTCGTTAAAAGTGTGTAAATACACAGAATCAACGAATGGTGGATGTTGCGTTTTGGTCCGCTTAGCCCATAAATAAACATATTTTGGCAAAAAAAATAGTTTTTTAGCGTGATAGATTTGGACATATCAAAAATAAACTGTACTTTTGCAGTCGTTAAAAGTGTGTAAATACACAGAAGATAGCGATGAAAAACGCAATCAAGAATTTGCATCACTACGCAAATTAAACGATGGTTTCCGTAAACTCGTTATCGTATATGGACTACAACCAACCTATATGAATGTGGATGGTTTGTATATCGTTAATTTAGTAGATTTCCTTATGAACCCTGCAAAATTTATTAACTAACTATCTTGAAAACTAATTACTAACAACTAATATGCACAAACTAACTCTTTTATTTGCCGCCGTATTGATGGCGAGCACAACACTTTTGGCACAAGAAATTTCCATAGATGAAGCCGTTGAGGAGGTTAATAATGCCGCTACAGCAGCTATTGCTGAAATTCAAAATGCAACAACATCTACTGCTGAGATTGTAAAACAGATAAAAAATAAAGCCATAGCAGATATCAACGATATGAAAGATGATGCTATTAGGGAGATAAAGACTACTAAAGAGATTTCGATGATTAAAACTACGGCTATAATTCAGATAAACAAGTTCAAAGAACAGGCATTGGAAAATATAAAAAATACTATTGTCACGGTGTCTTATCTTTACCCGGTGTATAACACAGCAGATGACTTTTCCAGCGGTATTAAAGAGTGG
>JAZLJU010000024.1:0-2427 GCA_045618065.1 Candidatus Nanosyncoccus sp. | reverse complement strand
TTGATGCATGTGCTAGAAGTTGAGCATGCAAAAATTGTGGAAAGAAATTCATCAATCGTATTTTGTGGTGGTGATGTGTGTGGGTGTAATTTTGGGAACGATTTTGGCGACTGTATTTAGAATTAATTTTTTCATTTCTTTTTGGTGGCTTATTTTTGCGATTTCATTATTGTTTTTTGGTTTTTTAAAACCAAAAATAGTATTTTTAACATTGGCACTTGTTGCTGGAATGATTTTGGCATTTTTTCGAGTAGCTACAGAATTTGTAGGCGAGGATTACATCAAACAATTTTATGGGCAAACAGTTTTAATAACTGGAACGGTGGATGGCGATCCAAATACAGATGAGAAGGGCACAAAAATTAAATTGATAAATTTACGATTTGGTGAGGAGAAAAGAGAAGCGACGGGAAGTATTTATTTAACATTAAGAGAAAATAGAGAAGTAAAACGATCGGACGATTTAGTAGTGAGCGGAAAACTGTCTGAAGGCTTTGGTATTTATGCAGGATATATGTATAAACCAACGATTAAGAAAATCATGCGGCCGGAGCCGGGAGATTTAGTGCTTAAAATTAGGGATTGGTTTTCGGAGAGGGTACGAAAATTAATACCAGAAACGGAATCCAATTTAGGATTATCGTATTTGTTGGGAATGCGCGTGGGGCTAACAGAAGAATTTTCGGAAAATTTGCGGACAGTGGGGCTTACGCATATTGTAGTGGCGAGTGGAGCACATTTGTCAATTTTGGTGGAAATTGCGCGGAAGATTTTTGGAAAAATTTCGCGATTTGCAGGGCTTTTATTTTCAGTTTTGTTTATTTTGTTTTTTATGGCAATGGTTGGGTGGACGCCGTCGATTATGCGGGCAGGGGTGATGGCAATTTTGACAATAGTAGCATGGTATGTGGGTCGGAAATTTGCGCCATGGCGAATTATTTTGATTGTGATGGCGGCGACTCTGATGGTAAATCCAATGTATTTAATAAATTTAGGGTGGCTTTTGTCATTTGCGAGTTATGCGGGAATTATGATTTTAGGACCGAAAATAATTAAAATTTTTTATGGTGGAAAAGAGCCTGGGTTTTTGATGTCTGTAATAATTACTACGCTGGCAGCAACGATTATGACTTTACCGATTGGGCTATATTATTTTGGGACGGTTTCCTTGATATCAGTAGTAGCAAATTTGCTGATTTTGCCAACTTTGTCGTATGCGATGGGTCTGGTGTTTTTGACTGGAGTGATAATGGGTATCCCATGGATTGAAAATATTGTGGCATGGCTGGCGACAAAACTTTTGGATTTTCATATATTTATAGTGGAGTTTTTTGGTGAAATGAAAAGTTTTTTGGTGAAAATTGATGAAAACCAATGGTGGGTGTGGCTTTTTTATATCTTAATTTTGGTATGGATTTTGAGCGATTTAGTAAGGCGGCGAATTTTACTTTCTCGCGAAAAAGTGGTAGAATTAGATAAAGTATAAAAAGGGAGAAAATATGTCTGGACATAGTAAATGGGCGACGACCAAAAGACAAAAGGCAGTAGTAGATGCAAAACGTGGTGCGCTTTTTACGAAAATTGGGAATCAAATTGCGATTGCGGCGCGTAGTGGAACTGATCCAACAATGAATCCGGGTTTGGCGATGGTGCTTGAAAAAGCTAGACATGCCAATATGCCGAAAGCGAATATTGAACGTGCGATTGCAAGGGCGGCGGACAAGTCGGCAGCGAATTTAATCGAAGAAGTTTATGAAGCTTATGGTCCTGGTGGTGTAGGTGTAGTGATTGAAGTTGCTACAGATAATAAAAATCGTACAATGCCAGAGGTGCGACATACTTTAGATAAAAATGGTGGTAGGATGGCAGATCCTGGTTCGGTGATGTTTCAATTCAATCGCAAAGGCGTAATTGAAATTAATGAAAAGGGTGAGGATGCTTTGATGGTGGCGCTAGAGGCTGGTGCGGAAGATGCGACAGAGGAAGATGAAGGAATTGTGATTTATACGGATGCGTCGGATTTGATGAAAGTGCGTGGAGCTTTGGTAGAAGCTGGAATGACAATAAATTCAGCGGAACTTCAATATGTACCAACAAATTATGTACCGGTAGAGGGTGATGCAGCGGAAAAGTTAGAAAAATTACTAGGTGCGATTGATGATTTAGATGACGTGGTGAACGTATATACGAATGCGGAATAAAAATAACCTGCTTTAGCAGGTTATTTTAACGACCGTTTTTTAAGATCGGGTGGCGACGTTTGTCGCTGTGTTTATGGTTATTGTTGCGATTCTGTTTAGAAACAGGACGCATTTTAATTTTTCTTGCCATACAATTATTATATCATATTTTGGGCAAATATGATATACTTGGAAAGTGGAAAGGTGGCCGAGTGGTTGATGGCACTGGTCTTGAAAACCAGAGAGT